>JAYZLU010000073.1:0-2626 GCA_036153975.1 Thermoplasmatota archaeon
GAAGTCAGTCGCTCGTGAACTCCTGGACGGTGTGGACATGCTTGCAGACCTCGTCGAACTGGTTTTGCGACAAGCACTTCACTAGCACTTCCGACTTACCTCCATGGGATTTCCTGTTGATGACCTCGTGCGGGGCCTCCTTCGAGCATCGGGGGCATCTGATGGGGGGGAACTCCTCCTTCAGGAGCCGCTGCTCGCGAACAGCATCTCCATGCGCGCGAAGACGGGCAATTTCAGGATCAGAGTTGATTTTCTCGTCTTCTGTTTTCTTGATGTGATATCCCTGAGCTGCTGCGCTGCAAGCCGTCACTATCGCGATTGCTGCGAACTCCAGGTCATAGCCTGACCCGGGTAGGTCCCCTGTCCTAATCGTGTTGGCCCCCGTTACCAAGAGCACGCCCGAGATTCCAGCAGATATCAGGACTGGCACTAGTCTCCACAGATACATCTTGAAGACCATAGTCAGGAAGGTAGCGATGAGAAATATAATGCCCTGCAACGTCTCGCTGGATATGTTGGGAAACTCGGGAATCCTCTCAACGTAGTCCAGCATGTCGATGTCCTTCTCCACCCTCAGATAGTCATAGCCCAAGAGGACGACCATTGGCGGGCCGAGGGTCACTATCGAAGCCTCGGCCATTCTAGCCAAGTTGTATGCTACCACCCCACCTACCACGAAACCTGCTAGGCGCATCTGCTCGGTAACAAGTGTAGGTAGCAGATCGACAAGTACGGGCTCAAACAGCCCTACGAAGTAGTACCCTGCTCCTGCCCCGATGAGGCTGAACAGCTTGAAGATGCGTCGGTAACCCTCCATGAACAGGTAGGCCCCGAGAATGATGCCAACCAATCCGAGGTAGACATCCACGGCGCAATTGGCCACAGTATCGGATTTCTACCTATTCCAAGCGCAGACGGCTGCAGATTGGTGTCTCGACGCGTTTGTCCATTGCACCAAGATGATAAGCGCAAATTGTCGGAACTCGGCCAACTAGGGAAGTGTTCACCATCGAGGTACCCAAGCGCTGGACCAACATCTCCTACGCCAACATAGCGACCACCTCCCTGGCAGCGCACCGAGCCGCAGCAGAGTGGTCTGATGCCCTAGCTAGGGGGGGAGCGGCCGAGTTCGGCGGCGATGCCGAGCAGAGCGCGCTATTGCCGCTGCGCAGAGCAACCGCCCGACTGCTCGCATGTGGGGTGGAAGACATCTGCGTGGGATCGAGCGCGACTGCCCTGATGTCATCGATAGCCTGGGCAGTTGCGCCGGAGGAGGGCTCGAACATCGTCTCGACGCAAGCTTCATTCCCCTCGACTGTGTATCCGTGGAGCAGGGTAGCCGAGTCCTTCGGAGCCGAGGTTCGCCTCGCTGTCCACGACGACGACATGTACACTGACCCAAGCTCGGTCATGGCCCTCATAGACGAGCAGACCGCGGTCATCGTGCTCTCTCACGTCGAGTACTCCAACGGGCAGCGCTACGACCTCGAAGCCTTTTCCAAGGCCGCAAAGGAGGTCGATGCGCTGCTGATCACGGACGCGACACAGTCGATGGGGATGGTGCCCATCGACGCTCCGAATTCCGGGGTGGATGCCATGGTCGCCTCTGGGTACAAGTGGCTGCGGGGCTCCTTCGGCGCGGCAGTCGGTTACGTCTCGCCGCGGCTCAGGGAACTGAACCCGGGCCTAGTGGGCTTCCGCAGCCACGTCGATATGTGGGACATGCGCCCAGACAGGGTGGATCTGCCACAGGATGCTAGCAGGTTCGAGTACACCACCCTGCACTTCGGTGCGGCCCTTGGGCTTGCCGAGGCGGTCAAAGAGCTCGACGACTTCGGGATCGATGAGGTCTGGGAGCACGACCTAGGGCTAGCAGACCTGATAATCTCCGGAGCCAGGGAACTCGGCTTCGGCATCGCATCGCCTACTAACGAGGCCGAGCGCAGCGCGATAGTCAGCCTGAGGCCGCCCGAGGGCGTCGACAGCGATGCTGTGGCCTTCGACCTGCAAGAGGGCCATGGGATAATCGTCAGCAGCCGCTCCGGCCTTATCCGAGTCTCTCCGCACATCGATAACGTGCCTGAGGACATAGCTAGGCTAATCTCGGCACTCGGGAGCACGCTGCCATGAACGACCTAGACTAGGGAACGACTCACGTCGACCTCTTCTCAGCGGCCTTCTTCCTTAGGCCGGTGTAGCCGCACTTGCGACAGGCCCTGGGCTTGGAACCTCGATGCGTGGCCGAGCAGCGCATGCAAATCCACTTCTTGAGAAGCCTCGCTTCTGCCTCCGGATGCCTCTGTGCCATGCTGACCCGCCGACTTACGGGCCCTTCATAACCGCTTCCCACTAACTGCGGCCTCGAGCGAATCGAATCACGCCAAAGCATTCAAACACGTTGAGCCGTGTTACCCGACACGTTGCCTGCCAACGTAGTGCTCGGGGCCCAATGGGGGGACGAGGGCAAGGGCAAGGCCATAGACCAACTCGCCGCTCACTCGGACTGGGCTGTTCGGTTCCAGGGCGGGAACAACGCTGGCCACACCATTGTTGTAGGCGGCACGACGCTCAAGCTCCATCTCCTGCCTTCGGGAATCACCGCTCCGAACTGCAAGCTCGTGCTCGG
>JAYZLU010000074.1:0-6716 GCA_036153975.1 Thermoplasmatota archaeon
TCGGTATCGGTGGACGACCCCGGGTCTGGGTACACCCCCGACAACAACATCTACATTGGAATCCAGTCCTCTGGGAGCGGCGCGTCGCTCTCCGAGCAACTCGGGTCGACCGGCCCCGTACACTCGACCGAGATAACCGATGGGGGCAGTAACTACACGTCCTCCCCTACCATCGTTATCAGCGACTCAGGTGGTTCGGGAGGGCTGATTACAGCCACTCTGGGTGCCTATTACGAGTATCAGATCGACATCATCTCAGTTGCCGCTGGGGAGAATTGCACAGAAGCGGGGTTCAAGCTCATGTCAGGGCTCGATGTCAACGGGGACCGGAACCTCGACACCTCAGAGATCGAGAATACCATCTACCTATGTCACCAAACGAAGATTTGGCAGGCGACTACCTTCACCGATCTCAACGGCACCATCTACGGGGACGAGCAGACGCTATCGCACGGTGTAGTGCCCTCTTCTTCCTACCAAGGCATCGTCTCGGCCGGCACGCTTCCCGGCAGCCCGCTCCCCGCGGGAACCGCGAGTTCCTTCCTCATCCCCTCGACCTCAGTTCCTGGCGTGGAGTACATCAACGGGTACTATCTCAAGTTCCACCATTGGTACCACTTGGACAGCAACGCCTCCGGCGGGGGCGACGGGGCTTGGGTGGAGTACAGACTCGAGTCCCAGGAGGGGTGGGGCAACTGGACCTACATCGAGCCTGAAGGCGACTATCCGAGCACCATGTCGACAGACGCCCCGACTCCCAACGGCGCCGCTGCATCCCCTGTCCCTGTCTTCGCTTCCCCGACCTACAGCGGATGGGTGGAGAGCAACTTCTCCCTCTCGTCCATCGTAGGAATCGAGAACGCCGATCAACTGCAGTTCAGGTTTCAGATTTGGACGCACCCAAACGCCTCCAACGAGAGACCCGGTTGGTTCTTGGACAACCTCAGGTTCAACAACGACGGGATCTATGTGGGGGCCTGGCACCACGGGTGCTACACTTTGACGTCCCCATCATGCCAATACTCGGCTAACGCCTATGGGTCACTGGAGCGCACCATCGACCTCAGTGGAACCAACAACACCTCCAATATAGAGGTCGAAATGGAGTGGGACCTCGAGGGATCGATCTATGACAACGCCTGCGTGGAGATATCGCTGGGCAGCGGATGGACTGACATCTCCTCATCGACCAGCAGCACGACTTCGGACTGCGCCTCAAGGTCCGGGGCAATCCCCGGAAACGGGTACACCGATGCCACCGGACAGAATTACAACGACCAGAGCTGGGACTTCAGGACGGTCTCCCTGGACATCCCGAGCGGTTTCCAGAACCAGTCCTCCGTTGACTTCAGGATAGTAGTTGACACAAACGCCTGTTGCACGAACTACGGGGGCGCCTACCCGTCTGATAATAGGGAGGGCCTGACTGTATCGGAGATCAGGGTCGTTGACTACGACGGCAACACTCTCTTCATGGACGGACTCGACAACCATTCGACCATGAGCCATTCGGGACTGCCCGATGCCAACGGGAACCCGTCGGCCGACGATTGGGGCTTCATCAGCATCCTGAAGGGGCGGCAGAGCATTTCGAAGACCTTCGAGGACGCCACCGCGAACTCGCCGACCGTCAGCGATGCGACCGGTTGGACACGATCCACCTCGATGAACTCGGGCACCTGCAGTGACGACAAGTGCAAGTTCACGCTAAACAAGGTTACACAGAACTCCGGACCCCCCTCCGCGTCCACCTTCCCATACGCCTACGGAATCGGGTTCTCAGGAAACTACGCGCAATACATCGACGAGGCCAAGTTAGTCTCACCCTCGTACGACATCCCAATGAACGGCACGGCCTACCTGACCTTCGACCACTGGTCCTGCTCGGAGGTCAGCTGGGACGGGGGGGCCGTCTTCATCAAGGTCAACAGCGGCTCCTGGCAGCACTTCGACCCGGGAAACTGGTACACGAGCAATATTTACACAGGTGCGGGTCACAACCTCGCCGGTATGAGTGCCTTCGGGACCAACCACTGCACTGGCACCGCTTCGTCCGGGTCCTGGACATCGAATAGCGGCATGACCAACATGGTCGCCAGCCTGGCAAACTACAGGAATGACACTGTCAAATTCAAATTTGCGTTCGGTTCGGACGCAATCTGGAGCTTGGCCGGTTGGTTCATCGACAACGCCGGCGTGAAGATCGCGAATTACGGTGAGGTGGGTCACTGGCTAAGCCCCACAGTCTCCATCGACCGCGCGTCGAAGTTCAACCTCGGCTTCATAGACATCGACGCAGAGATTGTTGGGGGCGCTTGGATTCGTGGAACCGTAGTTGAGGCAGACACAGGGAACGCCATTCCCGGATTCTCCAATATCTCCTTCCCAATCAGCCTTGCCGGGATCGATGCTCAGGCCCATCCCAATATCAGGCTGAAAATTCACATGATGACTGACGATCCCGAGGTCTCGCCCGTCCTCAAGAACGTCTACATCGGCGGCGACAGGATTCTGAATGCGGGCTCGGGATACAACGGCTGGGATTACAGTGCTGGCATCGAGGTCATCGACGATCTCCTCAACGCCACTGCGATTACCGGCACCATCACATCAGACTACACCCACTCCTCGCGCCCGATAAAGAGCGTGACCATCAAGGGGAACATCTCTAGCGGCGTGGTTGCAACCATCACAGACGCGCAGGGCAACTCACTTGGTTCGTCCTCCAAGGGGGGAACCGTGGAGTTCACCACTCCTAAGACCGGTTACGGAGTGTCGGTTTCTCTGCCTACCAATGCCTGGATCGATGTTCTTCGAATCTCATCCAAATTCGCTGATCCCGCCTCCAATCCCTCGATAGATGTCCTCAATGACGGGTCCTCTGAGTGGAGTTTCCCCCTCGGTGACGGCTACGGGCACTTCGGTTGGCAATCGATGTTTTCGACTTCTGACGATCAACATGCGAGAAGCGTGACCCTGGATCTTGATGGCTCCAACTCAGAGAGCCTCGTCGTTAGGATTCCGGATTCGGCCTCCGTAGAATCGGGGCTCATCGCCATCTCTCCCGATGCAGATGGCTTCGAGTCCCCCATCGTTCTGTCAGTCGCTGGCTCATCCGTAACCGGAGGCAGTGGGAACTCGCCCTTCCTAAGCCAACTGAGCCAAGGCCAAATCTCAGGAATCGGCCTCATGAGCGCCTCACACACCGACTCGGACACAGGCAGACAGTGGCTAGAAGTCCCAATCGAGGTCAGTTCAGTCTCCGCGCAGACTGTCTCCCTAACTAGCATGGGAATCGGCTATCTGATCTTCGAGAACGTGTCCGGGCTAGGCCCCTCAATCGCCTCCTACCACGACACCCATACCAGCGATGACCCGCCCCCGGTGGAGCTGGCCATTCCCGTCAGCGTCACCTCTGACTACGGGGCCATCTCCATAGACGGCTCGGTGATCCACGATTACATGTTCGTGAATCGAGACTTCTCCGTGCCGAACACCCTCTACCCCGACGGTGAGATGATCGAGATCGTGACCAGCCACCACCACCTATACGACAATGCGAACATGGCGGACATCTCTCTCACTGGAGCTGCCTCAGACGGGAATTCCCTGGGCTTCCACGCTCAGAACAGTGCCGATGGATTATGGGGTGCGGGAGGCTCCGGAGTCCTCTTCTCGCAGTCATCTGGCAGCGAATTGGCTCCATTGGACACGGAGATGAGCTTTGTCGAGCAATCGGTCCACAATGACGGCTACACCGATATCGTGGTGCATTGGTTCTTCGACGTGGGATGGAATTGGGACGATGTTGACAGTATCTTCTGGCAGGCCAGGGCTAACGACGAGAACGGAGAGACCCTCTGGCCCGCGACCGCTCAAAGTGGTAGGACCGGTTCAAATGCCGTCGAGAACGACCTGCAGATTGACTCCTTCACCGTCAAGGACGAGCAGGGCAGACTAATCTCAAACATCTACGACACGTTGTTCTACCCATTCCCCATACTCGAAGGGGGCGATTTAAACATCAGCGGGACTGTCAGGTTCCAGGACTCCACTGACACGCGCCCGATTGGATCTGACTACTTTACAGCCCTGAACCTCTCAGGTAGCATTTACCCATTGCAAAGTGGCGATGGCGGAACATTCTCCGGGGTCGTGGCATCTCCTTCCAGCGTCAGCGACATGCTCCTCTCTCCAATCATGATCTCAGTAGGCCCACAGGGAGCTTCCTCCGGAGCACAGGACGTCACAGGAATACCTCCGCTAATCGAGGTCGTCGTCGACACCAGCCCGCCGGTCGCCGGCCCGTTGGAGGTCAATACGCCCGTCGGGCTTCAGGGGGTGGATGGGATGGTCGTTGACCCCACAGTGCCATTCGCCCCGTTCCTCACCATCTCGGAGGACGAGGCGAGGGGCGAGTCACTGACCCTGAGGTACTGGAGAACGGGTGTCGACGATGCCGACAGCGACAACATTCCCGACGAGGACGAGTACCAGTCACAAGACAAGATCCTGAGCGCGGGCCTGACTGGCCAACAGCAAATCCAGTTCTCAGGCATCGACGTCTCAGCCCTCAACAATGAACCCATTTACCTCCATGTCGAAGGCACGGACTGGGCCGGCCTCAGCTACCAGGAAGGCGGCACTGGTGGGGGCCCCGGCGCCCAGAGCGCCTGGGCCACGGTCGTGGTGGCAGTCGACGAGCCCACAGAGTTCGCGGGAATCGGAATTGGAACGGGCCAAGGCGCGAACTCGGCCTTCGACCTTGACAGGGAGACCCAGGACAGCATAGACTACTACCTCGTGCCCGGGCAGACTCACACCTTCACCATCAGGATAGACGAGCCAAACGGCTTCCACACTATCGACAACATCTCTGTGATGCTCTGCGGATACGGGGTGGATTACGGCATGTTCACCTACGCACCATACTCTGCGACACTATGGACCCCGGAAGACAGCATGCTTCTACCCATAAGCGCGCAGACCGAGCAGGTCACGTCCTCCGTCACGGAGCTGCGACTGGGCTTCAGACTGTCGTGGGACTTCCCCTGGCCCCCAATCGAAACATCACTTCCCGTCGAGGTATTCAATTGCCAGCCTAGGGTGTACGTGGAGGACAACCTCGTGTCCATCGAATCAGACTCCCTGGGTTCGCTCGAATGGCGCCTCGACAACCAACTCAGCGCGATTCCCGAGACCGCCAAAGACCTAACGCCCCCACTAGTTGAGACTCTTGGCATCTCCCTCTACCTAGGGCAAGGCGATGAGTTCTCATTCACGGGCACTGTTTACCACACTGGTTCGGGCCAGAGGCTGGAGGAGGTGCCCTCCGACCTTACAGTTCAGATTACTATGGTATACGGGACAGAGAACAGGGTATCGTACGCCGAGGTTCAATCCAATGCGACCTTCACCGCAGCAATGGTGCTCCAAGAAAGACCCCCGCTGAATCCCACGATGACCGTCACAACTTCTCTGCTGAACACGCCCGGAGGATCCAGTTCGGTCGATAACTCAGATGCATCCGTGACTGTGGATACAGCCTCTCCAACCGCGCTGTTCAACTTAGCAGATTACCCCGACTCTTCTCTAACCATCATTGAGACGCACGAGATCGACAGCATTCCGGTGACGGTTACGATCATTGAGGATATTGGGTTGGTCGCCGGCCCATTGCAGGTTTCCTGGGAGTTCCGAAGGGATGGCCAGCTCATCGCAGGAACTGAGAGTACCGGAGAGCTTTCATGGATTTCGAGCAACGACGGAAAGCACGTCTACCAAGCCCAACTCGATTTCACTCCCAACGTTGAACTGCAATTCGAGAATGGCGACAAGATTGCCTTCTGGATCACCACCACGGACATGGCGGGAAACCCTGTAATCGGACTCGGGGGCCCCGACTCGCCTAGGATGCCAGCGCTCAGAGTCGTCGAGTTCCTCGGCCAGTACACGCGGGAGGTGGTAACTCCAACTAAGAGTCCGTTCATCGGCGAGGTCCTGACGATTGTGACCTATTGGGAGAACCCGGGAAAGCTAGATGGCACCATTGAAGTGGGCCTGTACGAGCAGAAGGAGGACCTAAGCTGGCAACCATCGAGGTCCACCCTGCAATACGGGGATATCGAAATCTACCTACCCCCCGAGAGTTCGAGCATCAAGGCGCAGTTCGAGTACGAGACGTGGCGGGAGGGGCAACCCCTTCTGGTACTCGTGGTGAACGGGGACTTCGAAAATGTGAACTACCTGAACATCGAAATCACGGGAATAAACGTCGAGAGCGCAGCTACCCTAGACCAAGGGGGCGGCCAAACGGCGTGGATTATCGGGGGACTAGTACTCATCATCTCCCTGATGGCTGTCGCTTTCTACATCATCAATAATCGTGGCGAGGACTACTACTACGAAGACGAGGATTGGGACGAAAGCGAACAGACATAGTCTGCTCCGGGGCATTCTCAGACTAAGAGAAGCCGCCCCGGGAGCTACAGTGAGCCTCTCGTGTTTATAGGCCATTGTCACCGCCTAATCGACGAGGAAGAGATTCCTCAGGGTGGGGTGCGCTGATGTCTGGGATTGCTGATGTAGAGGAACTGAGAACGGAGCTGGAGGAGTTGAGGGTCTTGGTGAACACCCTCCTGACGATAATTATGGAGGAGGCTGACGGCGTCCAATCCGGTGCGGCGCCGACGGTCCCAGGACACCCAAAGCGCGGC
>JAYZLU010000075.1:0-12426 GCA_036153975.1 Thermoplasmatota archaeon
GGATTCTTGGTTTGACCATGGTGATCCGAGGGTTCGCGTCTAGTTCGCCTTTTCTATCGCCCGGAGGTCGTCATATTCATCCGTTGCGAATGACGGCGAGCATTGTGGCCGAGGAGTACGTGGTTCAACTCGAGCCTGAGGATGAGTCGTACGCGAATCCCCTTGGCGTGCTCTCCGTCATCTGGCACGAGTTGAGTGGGGGTGTTGGTCCCTGGGGGGCTGTCAGACCACTGTTCGCAGTAGCTCTCTCCCTCGTTCCGCTCCTATTCCTCGGCCAACACTTCAATCGGGAGCATAGGAAGGGCGGAGAGTGGTTCTTAATCCAGTTTCCACTGATATTATCACTCGTTCTATGGCCCGTTCTCTACTTCTGGTCAATAGCAGACGCATGGTGGGTATCGAGCGGAATAGTGGCTTCGGCCGAGACGAAGGAGAATCTAGAATCCATCGGGTAGTTCTACCGGGCTAAACAGGTGCCCCGGGCTAGTTGCCCGTGAGAGTTGGGCACGGACGATGCCTTCCCACTCCCTCAAGAGAGAAATCGCATGGGGGAATGGTAGTTCGGTCTTGTTGATTGCAGTTCTCAGAATGGTATCTAATATGTCCATCCTATCTTGGTCGACCTTGTCAAGGAGCGTTTCCATGGGGAAGTCGGAAAGATTGGGCGTGATGGGGATGGCTTCGAGGGGCCTTGACCGGAGAAGGTCTTCTGGAATGGTCTCGCGATGTAATTTGGCGTGCCCCTCAAGGGATGCAGTCAGGATTCTAAGGTACTTGGACACGACGAGTGATACTTCGATGACAGGGAGGTTGTATTGACTGGCAAAACTTACCATATTCCCCTGTAGGAAGATTAGTTTGTCCTCGACTGGTGCGTCGGACCCAGGAACCAAGTCCGCTTCGTCCACCATAGTACTTCGATTCGCCTCAGGCACATGAAATGATTGAGGTCATTAGGTAGTGCGGTCGTCGTACCTGATGGGGGAACCGCTGTTCCCCCTAATGCCGTCCAATAGGTCATCATCGATCTCAAAGAAGTCATTCAGCCAATCGCCATCTGTGTCCCAGTTCATCGGATCGGTACCATCTGCAATGAGATCGCCGTCGATATCTAAGTACCACCACCCATAGGGATTCTCTCCGAGGCCGACATTGGGCAGGTGGTACCTATCTCCTGCCAGTCGGTTGAATGGATCAGTCCAAGCGCCATTGACGAAAATGACGTCATTGCTAGTGTTGACAACCTCGTAGTTAACATCGTTATCATCGATAATCAAGGCGTATAGCGGGTCCTGATTGTTGATTCTGTTCATTCTCAAGTAATTTGAGGAGAGTGAGCTGGAGCCTGAACACGTGCCCAACAGAGTCTCCCTCAGTTGCCACCATTCCTCGACGATGTCCCCAGAGCAGTCGTACAGGGAGGAGGCGCGAACTACGGAAGGGGAAGAGAGCGTGGCGTTCACGACGGCATAGTATTCCTGGAAGTTGTTGTACGGCACATATGTGCAGGACGAACCAGAACAGGCCCATTCACCATCCTTGTCCGCATCCTGAACTGCGTCAGATGGGTCGGTGGCATCGTGGGTGAACCAAACCCAACCAAGAACTGGTCGGCCTATGTACCCCTTCGAGAGATCTACGGGTTTCCAGTTGTTTGGAGTTACTTCCTGCCACTGAACTTCGATCTTATAGAATGAAGACCAATTGTCGTTAGTCTCATTCCATCCGCGGTAGTGTTCATAGAAGTCTGGCATCATGTCCCCATCTGTATCGTTGTCGAGGGGGTTTGTGCCGTACTTGAATATCTCACGGCCATCAGACAGGCTCATGTCCTTGACATAATCAGTCATGATGCCGTCTTGGAAAACTGGGAACATGGCGAGTGAGTCGCTATCTGAGTCTGAATCGAGCGGTTTGGTGCCATTGTGGAACTCCATGATATTGGTGAAGTATAGAGCGGAGGCTCCGTTTGTAATCTGCTGATCGGGTGCGTAAGCTGAGAACTCACGGTCCATCCACGTCCCTTGCTCAGCGGGATTATCCCCAATCAACCTGTCGAACCAACCGTCAGCATCGGGGTCGTAATTAACATCAAGGGGGTTTACCGGGTTCAATGACCAGCGAAAGGAGTTGACTGGGAGGACCTCGGCATAGAGGGAATAGCAGTACTCCCAACCATCAGGCATACCGTCCCTGTCAGAATCTCCGTCCGTTGGATCGCTAATTCCAGTGAGAGTTTTGTTGAAGTTATCAGGGTCGAATGCATTAATCAAACCCATCTTCTCTGATGAGGATAGGCTCTTCGTGGAGAACTGCAGATACAGTTGCCCCCATGCGGCCTGCATCGACAGTCCGTTCTCCTCCATTTGGGCATCAACCGCATCTAAGCCATAGGACACCATTCCTGTTCCATTTGGAATGCTGCCAATGGCCAATCTCTTCCCATACCATCTGGAGTCGTACTCTGCAAGATTGTCGAAGGACTCGGAATCGGAAATCTCCCCATCCCCATCGCAATCGTAGGAATCCTCGTCGGTATCGTAATCGGCATCGGTATCAGTTAGGGGATTCATGGTCCAACGATTGCCCTCAAGGTCCCAGTCTGTGAACCAATACTCGTACCCATCGCTCATTCCGTCGCGATCGGTGTCAGCTTCCTTCGGGTCAGTGATCCCTATTATTGAAGCCAACAGAGGCTTGGCAGGGAATCCGTCCTGCCACTCGACGAACTGCTCCATCGCCAATTCGGCCCTGCCTTCCTTGCTGAACAGAATCCTGTAAATCCTGTTGACTGAGTCAAGGTGATTCAACTGGTCGGCCTCTTCCCAGAATAGTGGAGCATCAGGGGGGGAAAGGCCACCATTGACTGGGCCATTGGCAGTAAGATTCAGTTCGGTCAGATCGCGGATGCCGTCGCCGTCTGAGTCGTACGACCCATCGTTTGGAACTAGGGGATTGAGGGTCCAAACGCCATCGGTTGAGTTCCACATCGTGAAAATCAACTCGACCCCGTCGAGCAAACCGTCACCATCCGAATCAGGGTTATTCGGATCGGCCGTTAATCCTGTGTTGTTTCTCTGCTCGTCTGTCACGAAGGATCCGAACGACAGTGATGACTCAGCACCTATCCAAGGAGTCTCCAAGAGTGCCCCAGCTGCTTCGGAGAGATAGAACTGGGGCACGGAAATAGAGCCATCACTCTCACTCAAGAGGCCATCAATGGCATTGTACTCCTCCCAGTTGTTCATCCCGTCGCCGTCTGGGTCGCCGAGCCTGTCATCGCTATTCACGGGATTAAGAGTCCAGTCTTGTTCAAAGAGGCTCCATCGAGCATTGAATACTTCCCATCCATCTGGCATCCCGTCCCTGTCCGAATCGGAGCTAAGAGGGTCGGATGCGCCTATGTCGTCAGCAGGCAGACCGGCACCCAGTGTCTCGTAGTAACTCCCAATGTACTCTCCAAAGGAACCCGGCGCAAGTCCATCCCATGACTCGTGTGGTAAGATTGTGGTGAGATTGCCTGGGTAAGAATCACCCGATGAAGTACCATCCGGCAGAAGTATTTCCGACTTCAGGTGGTATTCGAGCCAATTGACTAGGGACTCCTCCAATTCCATTGTTCCGTCATGATTGGCATCGTAGCCGTCGCCGTCTGGATTGTTCAGGAAATCGGAGCCATTCATCGGATTAATTCCTGCATTTTCAGAAGGCCAGTGGCACGAGTAACGGGCCTCCCAACCATCTGGAAGAGAGTCGTGGTCGGAATCCACAGAATTCGGATCGGTACTGAACCAGCTAGCAGCCGATTCCTTCGATTCGCCGTGGGTCTCGAGGCCGGAGGACATTACACGATCGTGAAGGCTTGCCCACTCGTACTCGCAAATGTTGCTGAGTCCGTCGCCGTCTGCGTCCTGCATAGCGTCCGAAGGGTCCCTAGGATCCAGAGTCCAGTTGTTTCCTCCGGTGTAGACGTCCCCAATCCACCTCCTGTGGAGAATCTCCCAACCATCAGGCATCCCATCCCCATCCGTGTCCGGGTTGGTGGGGTCAGTAGGTCCATCGCTACCTCCACCGGACCCTGAGCCTAGCCATCCACCCAGATGGACCTCCCTAGCGGAGTCCCCGGTACCAGAGTCACATACATAGGCCCCATTTAGATAGTGGCAATCGAATGTGGTCGGGTCAAGGAACCAACCCCAATACTCCTCTCCATCACTCAATCCATCGCCATCCGAATCGGAGTGACGCGGGTCTGTGCCGTTGAATCCATCCATCGAGGCTGAAATGAATCGGAACTCATCCAAGTTGCTCCATTGCCTCGTGTAATCCTCACCGTCGTTCCAGGTAATAGAAACCCCGTCGGAGTCGGGATCCCTGAGGCTGTCGTAAGGGTCGGTTGGATCCAGCCCGTAAGCGAACTCCCACCCATCTGACATTCCGTCCAAGTCAGAATCGTGAGAATGAGGATTCATCTGTGCGATGTTCATGTACCTGCCTGGAGAGACTCCCACGAAGAGCCACTCTTCACCCTCTTTTTCCATAATGGCCATAGAGGTTACGAGCCCGGGAATCTCAGACTGGTTGAGATACGGACCCAGAATTCCTGAAGACCCCCCCTCGAGGGACCATGTCCCATCCTTTGACCCAACTGCAACCATCCCATCTAGTGGCAAGATAGCGCGGACGTCATTTGCCCCGTATAGCAATCCCTCGATGTTCAGCATCCTGTCGTTATCGAATGCTTCTGTGGGTTGGGAAATTATGAGGTCCATGTTGACCCAATGCAAGCCACCACTGGTCCCCATCCATACCTCGCTCTCTCCCGCGTCCCGATCGTCAATCACGAGTGTGTTGACTCTAGCAGCGTTAGTGGAGTCGAAGAGATTCGTATTGACGAAATACTCCGCATCCATGATATCGAATATCCACCAAGGCTGACCCACTGTGTCTAAGCCATCTGTGGTATTCCAACCTAGCAATCCTACATCGGTACCTACGAACAGCAACGGACTCCTCCCGGAAATCTCTGCGTGTGCGGCCGTGGTCACGGTGGCATTTGCATCAGAAAGAATTGTGGATAGCCCTTCGAGGGGGGTGGGTTCGAAACTCGAAGAGTTGGTCTCAAATCCATCTACTAACTTAGTCTTCCAGGCACTCGGGCCCCCAAATAGTAGGATTTCGAGATCGTCCGAGTTGGTCTTGAGGGGGATTATCGTCGAGACGGAGCCTATCTCTTGAGTTTTCATCGAATCCATAATTGGTAGGCCGTTCTCCATCCTGAGGGTGTGGAACCCGACATTAGTTCCCAATAAGAGGTAGTCCGAGCCACCGATAGTATAGCGACTCATCGTCAGCCCCTCGATGCCTGACTGGAACTCGAAACCGGAGGTGGTGCCTCTGAATGGGTCTATTACGGTAATTCCATATCTAGAGCCGACTATCAGGCGGTCCCTTTGTTGGTCGGCAATCACAGAGTGGACGGCGGGGTCGACGAGGGTCGTTGCAGTCGAGTGGTCAAAGTTGAGAACCTGCCCCTGGTCCGATGAGAGTTTGGTGCCCCTAAGTCCCGGACTGACTCCCGCTGCCTCATCGAAGTCGATGGAATATTCCTCATAGTTGCTGAACGACTCCCCCCAGTGGGCCGTTGATGTAGTAACATCAGGGGTGACAAAGCCGTCCCTATTGCCATCCCATCCATCAGAGTCACTGTCAAGGATGGAATCGCTGGCGTTACGAGGATCTAAGCCGTGGTGCGCCTCCCAACCATCGGGAATTCCGTCCCCTGGGACTATGAGTTCGACGGCCGTGACCTCGTCCCATGAGAAATAGTCCGAATCGCTGAATCTGGGGTCACTGCCCATCCAGCCGGGGATAGAAGTGGGTCTAGAGTACTGTGTCTGGCAAGCATCCTCAGATAGACTGTGGATTTGGCCGTGGCACCAAAGGCCATCGCGCTCAGTGACCCAATCTTGAGGCGAGCCGAAGAGATATTCCTCGGTGTTTGTGAATCTCTCACCGATGTCAATGACGCCATCGCTGTTGAAGTCGAATCCATCTCCGCATCCCCAACTGAAATCGGCCTCGCAGCGATCAAAGTCCGAAATCAGATCGCTGGGATCGAGGGGATCGAAGTATTGGCACTCCCATACCTTGTTCGAGTTCAGTGGATCGTTTGGGTTATTCGCGTAAAGTCCACCAACCGTGCACATGTAGACCTCATAGCCGTCGGGAAGGCCATCGCCGTCGGTGTCTGATACCCTAGGATCGAGATATTCCCTCAGTCCAGACGCGGTCTCCTCTGGTGCCTTTCCGGTAAGGCTGTTCCTCTCCTCGAAGCATCTGTCGAGGGTGTAGGGCCAACAGTATTCCTGCAGAGCGGTAAGGCCATCCCTGTCGTTGTCGGTGGTATTGTCGGTGGCATCTGAGGGATCGAGTCCGCTGATGGTTAACTCTCCGGTAGTCGTCTCCAACCTGTGGTCGCCCCCGAAGATGACTTCATAGAGATCCGGGATGAGGTCCCCGTCCTGATCAGTGACAGGGGACACGGTGCCATCTGCGAGGTTCGGATCGGTCGAAGACACCGGAGACTGTGGGCGGGTTTGAGAGACGAAGGCGAGGCTAGATAGAATCAGGAAGGAGATTAGTAGGGCAGTCTGCTTGCGCCGCATGTCACTCACTCAGTGTATTTTTCCCTACTTGGGGGATTTATCATGGTGATGGAGCGCCGTTCGGACATAGGGACCTAGATTGGGGTGATGGCTAATCACCAAGACCTTGGTAAAGCGTGTGATTGAGGCATGATTATGGATTGATTCAAAGGGTACTGTGGACCGAGGGTCATGATAACATGAGCATCGAGATAACTCATTTGGGTTCGGGCAGCAGGGGCAATGCCACACTGCTGAGTTCTGGAGGCTCGAAGGCCTTGGTTGATTGCGGATTCAGCCTCAGACAAACTGAGAAGAGGCTTTCGTCGATTGGAGTCGAGCCGAAGTCAATTGACACGATTCTTGTGACGCATCATCACAAGGACCACTCGTGCTCCGCCCTCAGAGCCGCGAGGGAGTGGGACGCCGATCTCCACTGCAATCTAGAGACTGCCTTGAGAATGGGGTGGCAGCCCATGGAGGACTGCAGGACCTTCGGAAATCTCGAGAGGGTAGAATGCGTCCAAGGATTCAGTCTGTTAACAGTTCCAGTTCCCCACGACGATGCCGATAACGTCGCCGTAATCGCCAGTGATGGGGAGGGCGGGCGGGCGGCCATAGTGACTGACCTCGGAGAGGCCACTGCTGAATTGACGAACCACCTAAGTGCCTGTAACCACATCTCAATAGAAGCGAATTACGATCATTCTAGGCTTGTCCGAGGACCATATCCCGATTCCCTCAAACGAAGGATTTCGGGGCGGGGTGGACACCTTTCAAATTCTCAAACCGCCGAACTATTGGGAAACCTGTGTCACTCAGGATTGGAAAGCATCGTCCTCTGTCACCTTTCTGAGAAAAACAACGCGCCCCACTTGGCCGAGAGTGAAGTGCTGATGGCCATAGGCGATGCTTTCTCTGGTGACATCTCTGTCTCGAAACAGCATGGGCCGGAGTTCAGTCACTGGACAGGACAAGTGGAGCCACGGAGATTCGCGGCAGTTTGACTACCTCCCCATTACCGCCCTATGCACTGAGTTCTGGACCTCCCTCATCCTATCCACGGCCCCCAGTTCCCTGAATAGTGAGAGCGAGCGCTGGAGATATTGCATTCGCTGTGAGCGATCAGGCTCGACCTCTCCGAGACGGGCTAGCAGCTCGCCCTGTAGCATTCTGAAGTCGTTCGCCTCGGCCACGGCTAGGCCGTTGAGATAGTGCTCAGCGGACTCCTCCCTCCTACCGGCATCCACCAACACTTGCCCTAGCAGCATCTCGACCTCCACAGCGCTTCTTGGGTCATTGAGGTTGGATAGTGTTTCCAAAGCCCCCGAGTAGTGATGGAGCGCAAGTTCGTTGTCAGAAATCTTGGCATAGAATCTGCCGAGGACTGCTCTGGAGCGCGCGTGCAGGAAATCCTGATCGGTGTCCTTGGTGTTGTCGAAGGCAGCAAGAGCGTGCTCCCTAGCCCTGTCCAATTCCTCCATCTCTATGAAGGCGGAAGCTAGCCTGATTCTGGCATCGTTGAGTTCGGGGTCATCCTCAAGTTTCAACAGATTCTCGACATTGCCATAGACCTCGAGTGCGCGTCTGACATCCCTCCTTCTCCTGAAGATGTACCCCATGTTGTTGTATGAGCGCGCTGCTCCTACTGCATCGCGAATGTCTTTGTGGGTTTGGATCTGGAGGGCCTTGCGGTGAAGTTCAAGCGCGTCATCCATTGCTCCTCTTTTCACGGCAATGTCCGCTCTAGCAGAGAGGAGGCGAGCGAGTTCAGGACTGATTGTCCCCCTTCCGACATGCCTAGTAGCAGCGTCGTATTCGATCTCTGCTTCGTCCCATCTCCCCTGAATAGAGAGGATGTCCCCCTTTAGTTCCCTTATCAGTCCCCAGCTCTTTGTGTCAAAGTCGTCCCTATCGAGGGTGTTCAAAATTGAGAGGAGCTCCGTATGGCCGGCACTCACTAGGCTATGGCCCTCTGAAAGAAGGACTTCGGCTAGACCATCGTCGTCTCCAGTATTCCCAAGGTGATGAATATACTCTATTCTATCGGCCGCATTGTCGTCCTTATCCCTGTACCAACTTACTGCAGTCGAATGCAGTTCATTCCTAAGTTCGTCGTCCATCGAGCGCATCAGGAACTCCCTAACGAGGTCGTGGACGTCGTAGTTTTCGGCGTCAGAATGGCGGGCTAGGCCTTTCTCGACCAGTTCGTCGAGGAGGTCAGTACCGCCTTCTACTTGCTTGATCGCCTGTATTGGTACAGGTTCACGAAAAACAGCGATTGCTCCTAGCAGGCGCTTTTCTGCGCCGGAGAGGCGACTGAAGATCTCCTGCTCCACGAAGGCCTCCAGAGTCGCATGGAATGTCTCAGCGACATTGCCCCTGTTGATGAGCTCGAGAATCAGAGGGTGCCCTCTGGACAGGTCATAGATATTGGAGAACTGCTCGTGATTCAATTTTGGCATTGCTGTCAGAATCTGCTTGCTGGAATCCGCGTCCAACCCCTGAAGTGGCATCACTAGAGTGACAATGTTTCCAGTACTGTCAGACTCGGGAACGACCATCCTGAATGAGCGGGAGAACATGACTAGGCCCACTTCCCCCAGATTGGGGATCCTCAAAGTGAGCTCACGTAGAATAGTGAACAGAGTCTCGTCACCCACCTTGTGGAGATCGTCTATCACAATCAGGGAGGGAGATTCAGAGAGGCCCGATTCAATCAGGTTCACTGCCAAAGTAGGCTGAGGAACAGGAGTGGAGGCCAGATAGTCGGAGAGGTCGTTGTGACCTATCGCCGCCAGCCACTCAGCACATGCCTCTAGAAAGGTACGTGACCCCTCCCAGTCCTGACACCTGTGGTACAGGAGGTTCCTACGATGAGTGAATCTGTCCAATATTTTCGTCGATAGGGCGGTCTTCCCAATCCCCGCAATCCCAGGAAGTAGGATTGAGCTGGATTTGGCCTCGAGTAGATTGGCCATCACATCGAGTTCCTTCGTCCTTCCGTAGAATCGACGGGTTCTTGGCAGATCGTTAAGATAGGAAATGAGTTGTTTTTCGATGTGCTTGGATAGGTCCCTCTCTATGAGCTCCGGTGTGAGCCCAGAGAGGTCTATGGTACCCGAGTCATCCATGTAGCGGAGTAGGTCGACATGTCGAAGAGGCAGGTCTGCCCCCTCCAACGCTTCAGAGAGAGAGGTGGATTCGGAGCGACCGTCAGGGTGTACGAGCCTGACCGGCTGTTCAGATACCTTAGTCCAAATCTCATCGGCGACATTCGCACCATCCTCGGTGAGGAAGTATGCCTTGCGCTTCCTAGAGACCCCAGTGACGTGGGCTTGACGCTCGATGAGATGACCGGACTCCTTCATTCCATGAATTGCCCTAGGAACGTTAGACCGAGCTATCGCCACGGCGTTTGCGATTCCCATCTGTGAAAGTGCGAATGGGACTTCGACCTTGTCACTGTGGTCCATGTAGTCACGAAGATGCAGAAAGATCCGCTCTTGGACCCCTGGGCGGGTTGTTGACATAGTGGCCATGGTTTCTCAGCCCACACCCCCACTCAAGAACGTTGGTAGATGTCGGTTGGCTCACTTGGGGCCATGGTAATCGGGATCTGGTGCCCATTCTTCTTTGGCGGGGTCCCACGACCACCCCGGGTGATCCTCGTGTTGCTCCAACTGCGAACTATTATCCACGATTGGAGAGGGGGTGGAATCAGCGGATTTGGCCCAAGCATAGGGGTCGTCGGGCTCCTCCGGTTCTGCTGAGAACGTCTCAGGTGACTTCTCGTACTCATCATCCTCTTCCTCGATTTCGACGAGGAAATAGACTAGAGCGGCTAGCAGCACGAGTACAAACACACTTCCGAAGGCAACCTTGCTCCAGTTCGTTCCCTCTGCTTCTGGCTGCCCCAAATGAATGCGCTCTCCGGAGGATAATTCGCCGCTGTAGCTGAACTGGGGGGTGACGGAGGTACCTTGGATTCTCGAGGCTGGGATGCCGAGTTCCCAAGTTCCGTCCTCCGACACGATGGTGTTGTTGACGGGTAACCCACCAATGAGGACTGAGACCTGCTTGCCAGGGAGGCCGACTCCCGAATACACCATAATTCCGTCCACTTCGACCCAACTCTGCTCCGGGTGTTCTATCGAGAAGTGAATGGGCACGACAATGAAGGAAACTGGTAATGAATTGACCTTTGAGTTAAACGAGTCGGTTGCGATGAAAATCACATCGTTAAGCGTCCAAGAGTCCATGTCTGGATCGTAGAAGAACATGTCCGCGGGGTTGTAGTGGGCTATACCATCACCTCCCACACTAATCACGATGGCAAAGTTGTCGTCAATGGCATCGGATGTGTCGTTGAACACGGAGATGTACTGTATGTCTCCGTCAGCGTCGCTGAAGAAATCCAACAGATTGATATTGGCTGTAGTGCACCTATTGGCAGAACTTGACTCAGTGTCGCAGAATAGCGTAATCTCGTTGAGCCATTCGGCAGGATCAAACATAGGATGGTTGTTATCGGCGTCCGGGGGGTTGTCGGCGGTAATACTGACCTCAACCCAACTGCTGAAATCCAATCCATCATAGGACCTGACCCTGATTAGGTAGTCGGCATCGTGCCGCAGTTGAGTGGTGTCCCACTCGATTTCCCATTCGCCATTAGGCGAGAATTCGTGGGTAGATGCGTAGTGCACGGCGATGTAGTCATTGGAGACGTCCTTAACCTCCACATCCACCCTAGTTACTTCACCATCGAAGTCCCTTGCTACTCCGCTGATAATCGTACTCTCGGATACCGGGATTCGAGAGTTCGCCTGCGGCTGGTTGACACTAATAGTCGGTTGGCTGTTGGAGTTGTCTATGCTCAGTGTAAGTACCGCCGGCTGACATTCGTCGATGATGCCGTCGCAGAAGTCGGAGTCGGATGCCCAAACGGTAAATGTGAAGGTGGCGAGCTCTCGGGGTTGGCCGCTGAAATCCCATACCCACTCCCAACTGCCATCGTCGTTAGATTGGACTGGAGTCGTGACTTGGAAGTTCGGGCCCTCTATCTGGAGATATATCAGTCCGATGTCCTTGTTGCACTCCGAGGGGCATCCATAGGGATCCTGAGCCGTTCCCACGAAATGCACGGAGCCCCCGTCATGCGAGGAGAACGAACTCGGAGATGTTATGAAAACCGTAGGGGGCTGCGTGTTGAGCTTGAAGGTCTTGAAGACTATCGAGCTGTAGTCGATTCCATCGAAGGCACGGATCTCGAAAGTGTAGTCGCCCTCCCCTGCCATGCTGCTCATGTCGAAGGCGTAGTACCAGGAGCTGAACGGTCGATTGAATCTAGTGACCATGCCCTCATCCATTCCGCTGGTATCGGCCGCATAACCGGCATCCTCCCATGCGTTGGTGAACGGATCCTTGACCTGGATCGAGTGGACGTAGCCGCGTTGGTCCCACTGCGCTAGTTGGTCGGTAGCGTAGCTGTTCGCCAGCTGGCCATCGTGCGCGCTGCCTGTTATGTTGACGATCCTTCGATAGGAATGGCCGTTATCTTGCGTCACCGTCACCGTCGGAGCGAGGTTTTCTAGGTTGACCGTCTCTTGGTAGGTGCTATCCACGAGAGTGAACTCGCCACGATGGTACCCCGAGCCGAACTTGTAGGCGGTGAATCTGTAGATGGACAGTTCTCTCGTGCCCGCTGAGTAGTTGCAATCGGAGTCACCTGTATCTAGGGTGAGATCGCCATCGTTGTCAATGCCGTCCGAGCATGAGT
>JAYZLU010000076.1:0-2625 GCA_036153975.1 Thermoplasmatota archaeon
GTTGTTTTTTTTTATTGATCGGCTCGCTGCCGTTCCAGTCTCGTGGTCACACCATATGGGTTTGTCACCCCCCGGCTAGACCGACTCTAAGTCCGGAGTCTATGGCATTGGTGATGTCCATGGTTCTAGCGTGCATCCTCCGTGCTACATCGAGCGCTATCTCGATAGCAGCAGTCTCCCTATCTGATGTCCTCAGGAGGTTGCGTAGGTCGTCTTCGATGCTCATCCCATCGAGATAGTCTTCGAGTAACTTCTCGGTTCTGCTAGCGAGGTCGGTGGTACGCGGGATTTCAACCTCATCTGAGAAATCAAGGCCTTTGGCCTTGGCCTCGTCGGCGATGAGAAAGACCTCGTCCGCGCGTCGATCCAACCAGCTCTGGTACGCCACACGCTCGCCGCTCAGCCGGGCTTCGTCGTACTCCGCGACCTGCCTCTTATCCGCACTCATGTGTACACGCTCCGCTGCCGAACATTCCCATACTGAGGGAGGCCGTCCAAGAACATTCACCGGAATGCCCGTCAATCGGCCCGTCCGGAGTGCGAACCTTCATCCGACCCCCGCCGAGCCGAAGTGAAGGAGAAGATGGCGTCAACCAGCGTAGACGAAGCGAGATCGAGACTGGTCGACAGGGTCCGTGACTTGGCTTACTTGCACTCTCCGGACGAGCCATTCACTCTAGCCAGCGGGCGCCAGAGCGCCCACTTCTTCGACATGAAGCCAGTTATGATGGATCCTGATTGCGCCCATCTCCTTGGCGTACTGATCCACGCAGAAATCAACGACATCGGCGGTGTGGACGCGGTCGGCGGTCTCGAGCTCGGCGCCGTCCCACTCACAGGTATCGCCATCGCCAAGGCCGGTAGGGGATCTAGCCTGCGTGGCTTCCTCGTGCGCAAGGAGCCCAAGGGCCACGGCGGTCGTAAGACCGGAAATCCTCCTGGCATTGAGGGATCGAGCCTTGCTGCTGGTGACAGAGTAGTGCTTCTCGAGGACGTGACCACGACTGGGGGCTCTGCTCTGCAGGCCGCAGCCCGACTCAGCGAGATGGGCTGCGAAGTCGCCGCATGCATCACCATCCTAGATCGCGAAGAGGGTGGGGCGCAGGCTTTCGCCGAGGCTGGAATAAATCTCCGACCTTTGATTCTGAAGTCGGATGTCGCAGGTGGGTGAATGAGCCAGCACATCATTGACTCGAGCGAGCCCTACCATCCTGAGAAGCTCGACAAGAAGGAGTACGTGGGCGCAGCGGCCTACTTTGAGCTCGACATGCGTGCAGGCGTGGTTCTCGAGGTCGAGGAGTTCCCCGAGATGCGTAAACCCTCATACAAGATTCACGTCGACTTCGGTCCTGTGATTGGCCGGTTGTGGAGCTCTGCGCAAATCACCAACTACTCACGAGCACAGTTGATTGGCCGCACCGTGGTAGGCGCAATCAACCTCGGTGACAAGACCCTGCCCACGGGGTTCGTCTCTCAGTTCCTTGTCCTCGGAGCCCTCGATCCCGATGGCGCGGTTCGTCTGCTTGAGTTGCCCGACGGAGTTCTCCCCGGCTCTATGGTCGCCTGATTACTCTCGCTGGTGCATGTAGCAGTAACCGGACTTTCGGTATACCATCCGACGGCACTTTTTGACAGTCAACCCGTCAATGTGTAGACAGTGGGTCTGTGATTTGAGGTACTCTTCGGAGTTAGCACTCTTTGGCTCCGCATCATCCCCTCCCTCGGCAAAAGCATCGACAACATCCCAAGGACCCTCCCTTTTCTCTCCCTTTGACATCGCAGCCCATCTCGCTGAGTCTGGTTTTCCCGCATGGGTTGTAGATGGAGTGGCGAACTGAAGAGCCCCCATCTCATTCTGACATTCCTTACAGACCAGCAAACTCCCATTCTCCTCATCGTCACCGAAAACCAATTCTGCTCCCAAAGCCGCTGGGGCGAAGGCACCTTCGCCCACCAACCCCTCAGTGGCGAAAAGGAGACCTAGGCCAAGCACCCCTCCTGCCACCATCAGCGCCCCACCACCTAGAGTTTTCACGTATGTCTCGACCGGATCGTCGCCCACGGACCTGCAGGTGGTGCAGATGGGGGCCTCACAACCAGCTCTCTGGCAAGTCCAACCAATCGTTTTGTTGAGGCCGCATCGGCTGCAGGCACCTCCCTCAAGACCAGTCTCCGGGGCCGTGGTAAGGGCGAGAATGCCCCCTCCTATTGCCAATAGTAAGCCTACGACCAAACTACAGAAATTCCCACTCCCTGCGTACCAACCAAGACCGATGAGAAGGAGTATTGCTCCCGCGCCCCTCCTCATCATCACCGGCGTGCTTTCAGGGTCTACATGGGCCTCCATCTTCACGGCATTTTTCTTCATCTGCACCCGTCGGAGTTTCGGCTTGATGCCGTTCAAGATGTCTAGCTCACCCGCATCGAACCAGATTGTGGTACAGTCCCCGCAGATGTCTATCTTCACGTCAGGCTCGCTCATCCAACCCTGTGCTCCAAATGGTTTGGGTACCGCTATCTCCAACATCGTAGAGGGGCAAACCGGGCAACTGTGCCCCTCTGGATGCTTTACCCCCGTGTTCTCTATTTTCTCTCGGACTTCGTCGGGGACGACTCCTTCCATCG
>JAYZLU010000077.1:0-7092 GCA_036153975.1 Thermoplasmatota archaeon
ACGGGATGCTCCCGCCAGTCCTCGATTATCTCACGTTGGATGGAGAGGGCCAAGCATCCGCTGCTAAGCATAGACAGAATCAGCAGGGCGGCGAGCGAGAGTGCCTTGGAAGCGCCCCTCATCGAGCGTCGGGGAGGCTCGTATGACTTCAATTCGTGTGTTCTCTGGTGCCTCTCGGTACTCATAGGGCACGTCAGCGCCGAAGCTCAGTCACCCCTCGTCGTCATTGAGGCGGCCACCCGAGGGTGCTCGGTGGCATCAAGCCTGCGATGCTCAGGAGTTGTGACGGCGTGCGTAGAGCGAGGCGATCCCGAGCATTGAGACCGCTGCGAGCACGTGGAAACCGGGTAGGAAAATCCCGCCGACGGGCAGGTCGGCCCAGTTGTCCCAGAACATCACCTCGAACTCCTTGTTGCGGTACTCGTCGTCATCGGAGCAGGCGCCGAACACCCTGTCTGTGCGGGTGACCGAGTAGGTGTCGTTTGCAGAGACGTAGCCGTCGTTGTTGACATCGGACCACGACAAGGTCCACTGGTAGCAGTCGTCGGTAAGGGAGGTCGTGCCCTGGTTGAGCGCCAAGGCGGCCACCACAACCTGTTCCTCGTCATCCGAGTACACGACCCGCATCTCAATCTCGTTCAGGTTGGCCTCCTCGAAGTGCTCGCCACTGACTTCACCGGTCCAGGTCTTCGGGTCCTCACCCTCCTGAATCTCGTTCTCGAATAGCATGGTGATAGAGGTCCGGGGGTAGTTGGTGTTGATCGAGAGGTCGAAGTCGGCGGGAACTAGCACCTCCATCCCACAGTTGACGAGGCCGTCGATCTGCTCCATCCTGTACGAGCTCATGACTGGGGGATCCCCAAGCGCCACTAAGGTCGCAGTGAATGTCCCGTTGCTGCCTGTCGCCGTGTGAACCCCGTTGACTGAGCTCACGCTCCAATCCGATGCCCATGTCGAGTCTATCTCCTCAAGGTCGCAGGCTTCCTCCTCGTCCCCCTCATCGTCCCCCTCATCGTCAGGGGCTGGTGGGCCGTCCTCCACGCCCTCTGCGAACGGGTTCTCGTACTCGTAGACCTCGTCCCTGGCGTAGTACCAGGCCCCCGAGTCGTCGTTGCCGTTGCGGTAGTTGATGCCATCCTGGCCCTGAACGGTCGTCTGGTCGATCGTGATGGTCCCCATTCGCATCAGGACCCTCTCGTAGAGGACCTCGGACTGCGGGTCGTGGCCGAAGTAGACCTCGAATCCAGTGGTGTTGGCGTTCGGGTTGCCAATCCCTTCCTCCACCTCGCCTACTAGCTCTACGACCCAAATCCTGACCACGGCCGATGCGTTCTCCAGCAGGGGCTCGGCGATGGTGGAGTTAACGGGGTCGTCGATGGCGTTGAGGAACTCGTCCAAGGTCATCACGTAGTCGTAGGTGCACGATTCGTCGTTGGCATCGGTGGCGCCGGCATCGTAGTTCGAGGCGTTCGAGTCGGTGCAGCCGACAGTCTCGGCCCAGTCCGCCACCCCGTCGTCGTCTAGGTCGTAGTCGCACGAACCGTCGTCCTCGGTCGCGCTCGAGTTGTGGTTGTTGGCGGAGGCGCTGGTGCACCCAGCTTCCTCGGACTCGTCGAGGATGCCGTCGGCGTCCGAGTCGTACACGCACGAGCCGTCGTCCTCGGTCGCGTTCGCGTCGTAGTTGTAGGCATCATCGTACATGCACCCAGGGATTGGGTCTGGTACCACTGGGTACCTGCAAGAGCCGTCGTCCTCGGTGGCTGCGGCGTTGTAGTTGAGGGCATCCGCGTACATGCAGCCCAGCACCGGCTCTGGTGGCTCGGGGTAGATGCAAGAGCCGTCGTCGACTACGACTGACTCGTTGTAGTTGGTTGCATCTGTGTAAGTGCACCCGAGCGCCTCCTCGACAACGACGTCCGACTCCGCGCAGCCAGCGAGCAGGTTCGAGACGAGCAGTAATCCAACCAATAAATGTGCTCGCATATGCATGGAAAAATTGCTGCAATGTATTGTCATTTGGGGGTCTAGAAGCCCATTCCGCCCATTCCGCCCATTCCGCCCATTCCGCCACCCATGTCAGGCATGGCAGGGGCGTCTTCCTTCTGATCGGGATCGTCGGCAATCAGGGTCTCGGTAGTCAGTACTAGACCGGCAATAGATCCTGCTGACTGGAGGGCGTTCCTCGTTACCTTGGCCGGATCGAGGATGCCTGCCTCCATCATGTCGACGTATTCGCCCGTGCGGGCGTTGAAGCCGAAGTTGACGTCGTCCTCTTCCAAGACTCGCTTGATGACCTCGTCGCCGTCCGCTCCAGCGTTCTGGGAGATCTGCCAGGTAGGCGAGGCCAGGGCGTCGTAGACCAGGCTGATGCCTATCGCCCGGTCGCCGTCCGCCGCGTCCGACAGGGGCTTGAGTGCCTCGCGGGCACGTAGCAGTGTCACGCCGCCACCAGCGACGACACCCTCGGCCATCGCTGCGCGCGTGGCGTTGAGTGCGTCATCGACACGCGCCTTGGTCTCCTTCACCTCGGTCTCGGTCGCAGCACCCACCTTGAGCACGGCCACCCCGCCAGTGAGCTTGCCGACGCGCTTCTCGATCTTCTCGCGGTCCCACTTGCTGGTCGCGAGCTTGGCTTGGCCTCGGAGCAGCTCGGCGCGCTCCTCTGTGGCCTTGGCGTCACCGCCACCCCCGACGATGGTTGTCTTGCCCTTGGCGACTATGACTCGATCGGCACTTCCTAGGCTCTCGGGCCCCTGTGCCTTGAGGTCGGCGCCCTGGTCCTTGAGCAGAGGCTTGGCGCCGGTGAGGACGGCGATGTCCTCCAGCTGCTCTGCAATCTCGTCGCCGAAGCCGGGCGCCTTGACGGCAACCGCCTTCACGACCCTGCTGACGACGTTCAGCACGAGGGTGGCCAGAGCCTCCACCTCGATGTCCTTGGATACGATGAGCAGAGGGCGCTTCTGCTGCACGCTCGCCTCGAGCGATGGCAGCAAGTCCTGAGCTGAGTTGATGGTGTGGTCGGTGAGCAGCACCAAGGGACTCTCGTGAACGGCCTCCCTCTTCTCTCGGTCGGTGATCATGTAAGGGCTCATGTAGCCCTTGTTGAACTCCATGCCCTCGACCACGTTGAGCGAGGTCTCGATTGACTTGGCCTCCTCCACGGTAATCACGCCGTCACGGCCGACGGCATCCACTGCCTCCGAGATGAGTGTGCCTATCTCCTCGTCGTTATTCGATGCGATTGTCGCAACTTGCTTAATCGTCTCGCTGGTCTCGACGGGGACTGCCCGCTCCTTGAGCGACTCTACCACCGCCTCAATGGCGTCTTCGAAACCGGCCTTGAGCTCCACCGGGCTCGATCCCGACTCCATGTTGTCAAGCCCGTTGTGGCATAGGCTCTGGGCCAGAATTGAGGCAGTAGAGGTGCCGTCACCGGCGTTGTCCTGAGTTTTGATGGCGACCTCTTGGATGAGTTTGGCGCCCATGTTAGCGAATGGGTCGCCGAGCTCGATGTCCTTGGCGATGGTCACGCCGTCGTTGATGATGGCGGGGCTGCCCCATGACTTCTCCAGCACTACTGTCCTCGCAGCTGGTCCCAGCGTGACCTTGACTGCGTTGGCGACCGTGTCGATGCCCTCGAGCAGCTTGTCTCGCGCCTCGGCGCCGTAGATGATCTTCTTTGCGCCCATCTTCTCACCCCACGACCTTTGCCTGGATGTCCTCTTCCTGGATTAGCAGGTAGTCCTGGCCCATCCATTCCATCTTGGTACCGCTGTACTGGCGGTATATGACGCGGTCTCCCACGGCGACTCCCTCGACCTCGGGGCCCACGGCCTCCACTAGGCCGACGTTCATCTTCTCACGGGCCTCCTCGGGCAGGAGCAGTCCGGACTCGGTCTTCTCCGGGGCGTTCTCCATTGCAAGCAGCACCATCTCTCCTATCGGTTTAATTCCAATTCCCATAATCAGTCCCTCGTTCGTTGCGTACGTCGCAAATTTTGGTCTATTTTAAACTCAACGAATGTCATCTAGCGTGCTATGGCGAGAACTCTCGTTTCTAGAGGGCAAATTCCAACGGGAAATCACTCCTCCTCGTCAGGGCCACGCAGTCTGGCCGTGGCCGAATCGATAATCAGGGGCGATGCGAGGATGAGAACTATGGTAAGGGCGAGATTGTTCCAAGTGTTGGCTGTGACCGAGCCCTGAGTCCCGGAGACGAGCAGCTTGATTGCACCTATCCACGGCAACTCGGTCGAGGCGACGCCTACCACCCACTCGTCCATGACCGCTGTGACGGGCATGCCGTTCTCGTCCTTGAGCCCGTTCCGAGAATCCTGCCCGGTAGCGGATATCTGGTCGATCTTGCAGCCGTTGGTAATCGTGTTGTCGCCAGTGGTCAGGTATCCCTCGTGTGAGGGTGTCCAATCCACTATGGTCAAGTGCCCGTGGAAGTGACAGGGGTAGTCGAACGTGATGGAGACGGTTTGCACGTTGACCAAGGGGGTTCCGGGGACGTCCCACCCTCCCGATTCGTTAGCAACCGCCTTGAGCAGCGCCCTGTGGATAACCGGAGTCTCCGAGTCGCCGTTCTTCCTGTAGATGATCACATCGCCGGGCATGCCATGCGACTCGTACCCGAAGTCCTTGTTCCCCTCCTGAGTCGCCTCGGCGTAGGTGACGATGTCCACCCTTGCGGGGTTTATCACCAGAACGAGGTCCCCCGGATCGATGGCCCCGATCGAGCCGTCCTCCAAATCGTGCATCATCGAGCCGGACTCGACCACGACCATAGGTGGGAAGGTTCCGGTCGCAATCCACATCGAGCCGAGAATTAGCACTACGAGGCCGATGGCGAGAACTGCCTCCCTCATCCACCATCCAGCCCCCTCGTGGTGAGATTCGAGAGGATGGTTGGGTTGAACGGGGCCTTTAACTGACACCTCATTCCTCCTCGTCGGGGCTGGCCACGGCTCCGTCTCCGGGGGACCCCCTAGGTGGGAGCGGGGCCATGCTGTACTTCTTGCCGACCTTGATGCCGAGCATCTCGTAGAGCCCCTTCAGTCTGGCTTGGTACTTGGGGCCCAGCAGGTCGGCAGCCTGTTCCGCGTCCTTCCTTCTCCTGAGTACCTCGGGCCTCGAATCCAAATCGAGGATGTCCTCCAGTATCTGCTTCTGACCGAGGAAGTAGAAGAACTCGGGAGCGACGACGAAGAGAGCCACGGAACCGCCCACCAGTCCCAGCCAGACGTAAGGGGTCAGGTGCTCGTTGCCCTCCTGCTCGAGAGTCGCAACGCCGTCCATGAAGAATAGGAAGATGAAGCAGTAGAGGGTTAGCGCGGAGAAGAATAGGGTCATGAGCGTATATGCCTGGAAGTGTTGCTCGCTCTTTGAGCGCCACCATTTCCTTAGCGGCCCGACCTACTTGGCCCTCGCACGTGCCATCTTTACCAACCCTCGGGCCGTACTCATACAGTTAGTGCCTTTCGCCGCGCGTTTCCTCATTGTCTCTCGAGGCAGATGGGTTTTCCACATGCAGCACCGGCGGCGAGGCATGGTTGGCGCCATCACCCTCCTGCACCCAAAAGTCAGGATGATTGTCGAGGACATGAGATGGTCCCTGACCCCGATTCAGGAGGCGGGCATTCCCGACCTCATCGAGGGGTCGGACAGGCTACTGATAGCGCCAACTGGGAGCGGTAAGACAGAAGCCGCGATACTGCCTCTGATTTCACGGGCGGTGTCCGAGGGCTGGACCGGCCTGTCCATCCTCTACATCACCCCACTGAGGGCCCTCAATCGCGACATTGACAGGAGGCTTGGAAGAATGCTCGCCCCCCTCGGGCTCGAGGTCGGGGTCAGGCACGGGGACACCACTCAGAAAGAGCGCCGGCGGCAGTCGAGGTCTCCTCCTGAGCTTCTGGTCACAACCCCGGAGACAGCGCAAATCATGCTACAAGGAAGCCGATTGAGGGGTCATTTGGCTGGCATCAGGGCCATCGTGCTAGACGAGGTTCACGATCTTGCGTCCTCTGAGAGGGGCTCGCAGCTCCTCGTGGGCCTCGAGCGGATCAAGGACCTCGGCAGTGAGCGGATGCAGCTGGTGGGGCTCTCGGCGACTGTTGGAAACCCCAACGAGGTAGCTAGGTGGTTCTCGAAGCGCGCTGAGCCGATCATCGGCCCATCTCCCAGAGGCACGGACGTCGTTGTGCATAGGGAGCCGGTGAGCCGGGAGGACGAGCTGCTGTCAGTAGAGTGGTCAGTTTCCCCGGGCTCGGTGGCCGCCTTCAGGAGACTTGCCCGAACACTGCTGGAGGACTCGCCGGCGTTGGTGTTCGTCAACTCTCGCAATACCGCGGAGACCGTCGCACAGCGCCTCTCTTCAATGGCGCCCGAGTTGAATTTAGGGGTTCACCACGGTAGCCTGGCCGCAGACACCAGAAGTGAGATGGAGCAGTCTCTGAGGGAGGGTGCCCTGCACGGAATGATATGCACCAGCAGCCTAGAGCTCGGCATAGACATCGGCACCATCCAGCAAGTGCACCAGCTGCAGAGCCCTAGGTCCGTGGACCGCTTGCTGCAGAGGGTCGGACGCGCGGAGCATCGCCTTGGTGGAACCGGGCGAGGCGAGATGCTGGCATGGGAGGTCGACGGGGTCGCGGAATGCTCGGTGATCGCACGGCGGGCAATCGCTGGCGAACTGGAGGGGGTTGAGTGGAGGACAGGTCCGCGGGTGGTCGCAGCGAACCAGCTCATGCTGATGGCGATAGAAAGGGGCGTGGTACCGTTGTCCGAAGCAACCGAGATTATCCGAAGGTGCTCGATCTTCGAGGAATGGGACCACGAGTCGACTCTCGCAGTGCTGAGGGTCCTCGACAGCCGTTGGATGATTAGGCTCGTCGAGCGGCCAGAGGACTCGGATGTCCTCACTTGGCCTGGCAAGCTTTGGAAGGTTTTGTCCTCGAAGACTGAGGGGGACGCCCCCTTGGAGCGTCCACCTTGGGATCAGGATCATCCCGAGGCGGATCGAATCAGATGGAGGAGTCAGTTGCTCCCTGGGCTTCCCGATACTCTCAGGGGAGGCTGGTTCTCGCC
>JAYZLU010000078.1:0-2925 GCA_036153975.1 Thermoplasmatota archaeon
GAAGCAATGTGATTTCCTTGCGTGAGGAGGTCGGTTGGTTGGTGAAGGTCGTCAGAGCACCTGCGCGTGAGAGCCGAACACAACATGACATTCGTCGTTACAGGAAGGAGATGGCAGACGAGCGCAAGTTGTTGTTGAGGAAGTTTGGAACCAGGATATACCGTCCTCAGCGCCCGGGGGAGCCTTGGGTGCGGGTCTCTGCGCTAGGATCCTACAGGGAAGTTGGGAGGGCTATGCACCTCGTAACCACCAACGAGTCCAAGGTCCTCGTAGATGTTGGTGCCAAGCCCACTAACAACCAGAACGAGGTGCAGCCGTTCTTTTCTGCTCCCGAGCTCCTCCCACTCGACAACCTCGATGCCGTGGTAATCACCCACGCGCACGTGGACCACATCGGAATGCTGCCTGTGTTGTTCAGGTATGGATACAGGGGACCTGTATACTGCACACCCCCGACCAGGGACCTGATGACGTTACTGCAAATAGACTACCTCAAGGTCTCACAGGCCGAGGGCAGGGAGCCGCCCTACTCGAAGGCAGACATCCAAGAGTGCATCAAGCACGTTGTCGACATCAATTGGGGGGACAAGACCGACATAGCCCCGGATGTCAAGATGACTTTGGAGAACGCGGGGCACATTCTGGGCTCATCTAGCGTCTACATGCAAATCGGTGAGGGCAAGTCCGAGCATAGGCTGTTGTTCTCTGGCGACATCAAGTACGAGAAGTCGTGGCTCTTCGATGCGGCTACCGTTCGATTTCCAAAGGTGGACACCCTAGTGATAGAATCCACTTACGGGGGCCCTCAGAGCATCCAACCCACTCGTCAACAGGCGAGCCAAGAGCTCCAGGATCTTGTCATCGATACCCTGAATCGCAATGGCAAGATATTTTGTCCCGTCTTTGCAGTTGGCCGCTCCCAAGAGGTCATGCTCGCCTTAGACGAGCTTTTCAAGTCGGGACGGGTTTCTCCAGTGACAGTATGGTTGGATGGCATGATTACCGAAGCCACCGCCATTCACACCAGCCATGCCGACTTCCTGAACCGCAATCTCAGGAAGAAGATGCTCAAGGGTGGCGAGGACAATCCCTTCAACTCATCTTGGTTCAAACAGGTCGACTCCAGGGAGCTCAGGGAGTCCATACTGCTCGATCCCAACCCCTGCATCGTCCTTGCAACCAGCGGTATGATGACCGGTGGGCCCATCATTGAGTACTTGAAGCACTGGGCCCCCGATGCCGGAAACACACTTTGCTTCGTGGGCTACCAAGCCTCAGGTACCCTCGGTAGGCGCCTACAAGAGGGGCACTCACACGTACCCCTGATGGACGGAGGTCAGACCTACATGGTCAATGTCAGTTGCAACATGGTAGTAATCGATGGTTTCAGCGGGCACTCCGACAGGAATCAATTGATGGATTATGTCTCTGCATTGAGCCCGACGCCACGCAAAATAATCTGCCACCACGGCGATCCGCAGACTTGCAACGCATTCAGGATGGGGCTGCGTGAGAAGTTCAAGGTCCAGACTTATGCTCCCGCAAACCTCGAGACGCTTCGCTTAGCATGATCAGAGCACTGGTACGTCGAACCCAGACTCTATCGGATCTGGGACTTCGTTTGCGACCCCCTCAACGTCGTCTTCGCGCCAGGACTCTACTCTACTGACTTCGATTTGCTCGGCCTGTGAACTAGGAGCCAATGCGAATGCCATCGGCAACGGGGTCAGCAGAAGGTATGCCCACACCTCTGTGGTGAGGGAGCCCTCCATGCTGAACCTAATCAGAGACAGGAGAATCAGAGAGACTGATATGGATAATCCAACTGTCTTGCGTCCTCGCACAGTACCCCAGAGGGAGCCACCCTCATCAAATCCTTCGTCTACATTTCATCGTCAAAGTCATGAACCACGAAATAGAAGGGGTTGCATGGTCGGTGAGTGGCTGCTCTTACGATGCACTTGCGGAAATTCCTTCGGCTCAAAGTCAGGGGTTTCGGCCAGTTGCACCAGATGTGGTTCACCATCAGCAAGGAGGATCAGGGCGTATGCTGAGGCGAGTGAGCTCGCCGAGGCTGTGTCCTCGGCCAATCTGCCTGATGAAATAGCCAATCAATTGAGTCGTCGATCACGGCCTACCAACGATAAGCGCAACCAAACTAAGCCAGGATCCCACGGTAGCGCCTTTGAGTTGCTGAACGCAATGAAGTCAGCAACGGCATCCGATGGCACCCTGACAATCGCCTCACTTGACAGCACGCTCCTCGGGATGGAGATCAGTGAGCCAACAGCTGAGCATCTCATCGGTCAGACAGAAATGGAAGGAGTACTGCTAAGATCGGGTGCAGATACGTGGTCCTGGCTCCAGTAAAGTTCTTGATTACCGGGCCAACGCTCTTGAGATACGGGCCTGTGGGTTAGTCTGGTCTATGCTTGTTGCTTTGGGAGCAATAGACCCTGGTTCAAATCCAGGCAGGCCCACCAATCGTTCAAGGCTAGCACCCCCTGGCGGTAACGTGCCAGTCGGTATTGAACCAATCGACATGCCCGATGGCCCTACGTGGTATCATGCAATGGGAATCGTCCTCCTCCTCTGCGCCTACTGGGCGGGATGGCTGGACGCCTTGTGGCCGTTCTGACATCTTCAAGTCTGGCACCCCCTGTCGGAATCGTGGACGAGGAGAAGGGATGGTGGGAGGCAAAGGACAGCCCCGAGGCCGAGCACAGTATGACCGTGATGTGGTGGTTGATTGGTCTCTTGTTCATCTTGACGTTGGTGGGACTCTTGCCCCTCTTCATGAGTTAGTTCACTCATGACGGACCCCCCAGCGCTTCCAGCAGGTCGAGCATCCGGGCCAGGTCATCGAGGCCGCCCTCGACCACGGCCTCCCTCATAGATCGCACCAGCTGGGGGTATCGAAAGAGT
>JAYZLU010000079.1:0-3633 GCA_036153975.1 Thermoplasmatota archaeon
AGATTATCGCGAAAGATGGAGAAGTCGTCCTTAGCGCGCGCCTCGGTCCATGAGACCAGTGATTTCGAGCGATGCTTAGCCATCTCTTCCACGAAGTCAGTTGGCAGCTTGGTGGCCTTGTCGTAGGACTCCCTTGCGAGCCTGACGTTGGCCGCTTGAACGTCGTCCATCTCATCTCGCTCTTCGAGCTCGCTCAGAAGTTCTCCGATGCGTGGGTCAGTCAGCCTTTCATGTCCAGTCTTGGAGACCCAAGCCAACTGCTCAGCACGCAGAGTCGCGGCCTTAGGGGGCATGAGGACCTCTTGGTCCCAACCGAGCAGCCCACCAATCTGCCCGACCATGTCGATGTCCCTCAATCGTTCCAGCAACTCCTCGTACGCGTCCATGCGCACGCGAGTGCGGTGCCCGACTCATAGGTTGCGGCCGGAATTTTTTCTCAGACATCGATCCCGAGCGCGCCTCTGAGGGCGATGCCGATTCCATAGGAAATCAGGCTGACCATGCCGAGTATGCCGGCCATCTCAAGGAAACGGCTCCTGAAGGAGACCTCTTCGATTACTGATAGGTAGAAGTTGAACAGGGCGACGATTAGGAGGCCAACAGCGAACGTGCACATCAGGGCTTGGACATGTGGGCCTAATCCATAGAATTCTGGGCTGTCAGCTTGGAATATGAGGAACGGAGCCACCAGCAGTAGCACCGTCAGGAGGTAGGATATCCAAGTGAAGAAAGCAGCCTTGACAGCGGACTCAGCCTTTTTCTCGGTCCGAGACGACAGGTACTCGGACGCGCCCATGCTGAAGGCCGCGGCTATACCGGTGACCAGCCCCGCGAGGGCGACCAAGTTCAAGTCTTGCAGGGCGAAGGTGAGGCCGGCTAGGGCACCAGTGAGCTCTACCAGTGCGTCTGACATCCCTAGGACGACACTGCCAGAGTAGCGCAGACGCTCTTCGTCGAGCATTCCGATCATGTTCTGCTCGTGTGCCTCCTCTTCCTCCGCGATATCGTGGAGACCGAGATTGCGGTACTCAGCCGCGGCGTCTTGCTCAGTCGCTTCCATCATCTTGACAGAGAAAGTGAATCCGAACAGCCTAGCGAGCACAATCTGTCTCGTGACCTTGGCTCTGTCAGCCTTGACTTCCTCGCCAGTCATCTTCGCGATGACTGCTTCGTGACGCTCCTCCTCGAGAGCTATCCCTTCGAGAATGGACTGGTTGACTGGGTCCTCCTGCATCTTGGCGAGGCGTCGGTACACCTCGGCCTCGGTTGCCTCCATGCGCTGCAAGTGTAGCAGCCGCTCTCGCTTCGAGTCGTCCACGGCACCCTGTCCCAATCACGCCTCTTGAACTCATCTCAGGGGACCGAATCCATCATGAGCGCGTCCTCGTCGTGGAACTCGTGCATCTGCCGAAGACGAGCATGCTGATGACCATGATTCTGGTTCTGCCTGCAATCTCAGGCTGCCTCGAGTCGTCAGATCAGGGGGACGAGAATCCGGAAGGCGACCACTGGCTGCCTCCTGTGGAGGGCAGGTCCGACATGTCATACCGCAACGATGACGTCTTCAGTCGAGTCTCATGGAACGGCTCGTACGCAATCGACGCAGTTCGCTCCGTATACGTCCCCGTGCCAGCTATCAGCGTCGCTGACGGGGGAGCGGGGGCAACTGGAGGTGCCGAGGTGCACATGGGACTCTGGCTCCCAATTATCGAAGGTTGCGACATGGATGCGGCCGAGGTACCCGAGGAGTGCCGAATCCCGGTAATTGCCGAGATAGGCCCTTACTACGACGACGGCGATGTCGACGCTCTTACCCCGGCGAATCGACTTGGGCGCTTTCTGATTGAGAACTTCGTCCCCCATGGATATGGCGTGGCACAGGTCAGCGTATTCGGAACAGGCGAGTCTAACCATTGTATGGATCTAATGGGACTCGATGAGCAGGAGGGCATTCACGCCGCCGTAGAATACCTGGGAACAGCTCCTTTCTCCAACGGCAATGTCGGTGCCATCGGGAAGTCATATGACGGCTCGACGCCATGGGAGGCTGCGGCAATGGGTTCTGAGTATCTTCGGACAATCGTGCCGATGTCTGGGCTGATTGGGGTCCATGACCTGATGTGGCGAAACGGCAGCATGGAGGCTAGGGGAGCCATCATGCACAACGGCGTCTACGGCAGCTTCGGGCTCGATGGCGACCTCGAGGACGCCCAGAACGCATGTGAGGGTTACTTCGAGGGATATTACGCAGGCGTCGGGGCTTACCTGACAGGTGACAACCTCGCTTGGACAGGAAGCGACTACTGGGAAGAGCGGCACTTCCTCACCAGAGCTATCCAGAATTACGGTGGCTCCGTATACATAATCCATGGGATGCAGGACTGGAACGTCGATCCACACATGGCCTTCCCTGTCCATAACACGATGATCGAGGCCGGGTTCGAGGTCAAGGGCCTGTATGGTCAGTGGGGCCACCATTACCCAGACCGCAGCAGCGATCACGAGGGCCTGAACAGCGGTAGGGGCGCAGAGGCGTTCCCCTACACACTGAGGTGGGACTGGGCCGATGACCTGCTCGAGTGGTTCGACTACTACCTCAAGGGCAAAGGCCCCCAACCCAGGTTGATTGCAGAGATTCAGGACAACACTGGGGGATGGAGAGTCGAGCAGAGTTACCCGCCGGCAGACGTTGATTGGGTAGAATTCGACATGGACGTCTGCTCCATCATCAGTGGCAGCGATACCATCACCTCCGGTTCGAGCCTCACCATCGAGTGCCCGACGTTCGAGCAGGAGACCAGAATCGTCGGAACACCGATTTTCCACCTCGAAGCGACGATATCCCTCCTCGCTACTAGTGGGCACCTCTTCGTCGAGATGGTGCAGTCCAGCAACGGGATGCATCTGGGTCATGCCGTCATGGATCTCAGATTCCACGAGGGTGGGAAGGAGGGAGGGCCATTGGCTCCCGGTTCAACGGTCATCGCCAAGATGGAGTTCTTCGGAATGGATGTGGTGATACCCGAGGGCGATGGAGTTCAATTGATAATCACACAGACTGGGGAGGACTACCTGCCCAGCCCGGTTTCCACGATGCCGGTATCCCTCGGCCTCGGCTCACAAAGCGTACTCAGACTCTCGACGGCCAGCAGGGATTGCACCAATCTGTTCCTGCCTCCCATGCATAGCCCATACCCTCAATGCGCAACCAAGGATTGACTCCGGTCATCGCCCCGAACGCTTGATGCGCACGAAAGCGGTCGCATTGGCCATGGCACGCAGTGACGCTAGGGTCAACGTGCCCGTGGTTGATCGAATCCTTCTCCACCTATGGGAGCAGGACCATCAGGCAGATCACTACCTAGTGACCACAGAGGTGACCCGCCCGGGCATCGCCGAGTCATGCGCGCTGCACCCTCCAAACGTGTCACGATCGATGAGCGACCTAATGACGAACGGTTGGGTATCGCAACACACCCGAACAGTCAGGGGGGAGAACCGCCGACAGAAGACTTGGCAGCTAACTGAGGATGGCAGGGAGGCCGCCCGAGAGCGAATCGCTGTACTGAGGGATTTCATGATTCTCATCAGATCGAGGGATGGAGAGTTGTTGGAGGTCAGGGCGAATGAAGT
>JAYZLU010000080.1:0-4646 GCA_036153975.1 Thermoplasmatota archaeon
GTTTTCAGCGTCCCCGGGTTGCAAGCACAAGATATCTTGTCTCAATACGATAACATAGCGAATCAAGGGGTTCGGGGGCATTTCCATGACTTTGTCCTAGACGGGATTGGATCGTGGAAGATACTGGTTCCGCACACAGTCTACCCTCCTAGAGAGGACACTGAATTGATGTGCAAAGCTGTTGCGAATCTCAAGCGTTCAGATGGGTTGGCGCTTGAGATTGGTTGTGGCTCGGGCGCCGTAACCCTAGTCCTAGCCAGCTTAGGTTGGGACGTCCTAGCCTGTGATGTCAACCCCTTCGCCGTAGCTGCTACAAGAGGTAATTTGGAGGAACACGGACTGCAGGAAAATGTGGAGGTCGTGGAGACGGGAATCAATGATGGGTTGGAAATTCCAGATAACACCACGCTGATAGTCTGGAATCTACCGTATTTGGAGCCAGAGGTGACAAAAGGCAGATTGGATTCGATCGAGGAAGCTTCCTTCACTGACATAGAAGGAGGTGGTTGGAGTGAGCTCCTGATGGAGTTATTGACCAGGGATAACGATGCGATGAACGACGACTGCCTAGTCCTGCTGCTGTTTCGAACCGATCCCAAGAGCCCTAGCTCTCCCTTCAGTTGGAAAAGGAGTGGGTGGTCTGCGCGCTCGGTAGCTTCGCTGAGATTGGGAGGGGAACGATTGCAGGTCTTCGCATTGTGGAAGCCAGGTCAAGGCATAGGGCCTAGGGAACTCGAACGATGCGATTCGACCATGGATGAAGCGGTCTCGATTGGTGGCGATGGATGGCAAAGGGTCTTCGCACACGAACAGGCTAGAGGGAGGGGCAGAAGGGGCTCGGAATGGAAGTCTAGGAGAGGTGATGTCTCCGCGACGTGGTCGCTGTCTCCTGAAGTCGCTGGGAAATTCTCACCCGGGCTCCTACAAACCAGCATCGGGGCCATCGTATCCAATGCTCTCGGTGCTGAAGTCAAGTGGCCCAACGACATCATGTCGGACGATATCAGGAAAATGGGCGGGATTCTCATTGAATCAAGTGGTTCAGAGAATATCCGAGTTGGTGTGGGGGTGAATGGGCGCGACTTCGAAGAAGAAGGGATCAATGCGAGTGGGTGGTCGAATACCCTAGGGGAAATGAGTGGGGTCGAGGTGTTCCGAACGATCGATGCATCAATTTCAACCCACTTTGAGGATACAGGATGGTTGCCGATGCCGACAGTCGATGAATTGCTGGACATTTCCTGGAGGGGCATTTCACGCCAACTATCCAGAGGGGCCTCTATCAAACTGGGTGGCACCAACCTGAGGCCTGTTGGAATCTCAACGAGTGGTGGGCTTGAGTCTCTGGGCCGCGAGTCATCTAGGATTGTTGACGATCTCGATGGGCTGGAGTGGTTATTCTGAGATTTCGAAGGACGACAACCTGGACCGGACCAAGCGAACCTTGCCTGAGCTCGTAATTGTCGCAATCGAGGCAACGGCATTAAGATTTGATAATGCAGAGAGGTGGTCTTCTAGGCTGACCTTAAGGATTGCATGAGTGGGGCCCTCTGATTGCTTGACGTCGTAAAGCCTCCAACTCAGGTCACCAAGAGCTCCCCTTATAGCGCTCTCAACTTCCTCTCTGGAGGATGGTTGATCTATGCAAATTCCTATCCACCTGTGTTTCCCGCGAGCAGTCTTGTTCAGCTTCGCCACGGCACCGGGTAGGGGTTTACCTTAACCAATAGTGGGTTTCCCCGATACTATGGAGGAAGCGTCTCAGTTCGACGAAAACGATTCTCAGGGTATCCTCCAGTCCTTTGCTAGCCCCTCCACCTTGCCTCACTTTCTGCTACTGATGGCAAATACCGTAGTCCTCTATGTAATTATGAAAGCAGATTGGTGGGGGTTTGCCGAAAGTGGGAGCGTGATATTTCTCTCCCTCACCATCTCGTATTGCTTCGCAGCAGTTTTGGCCCCCAGTCGGATCGGGAACCTGATATTTCGCGTCGACGATGGTGGTAGGGGCGTGCTCAATGCCTCCTACTGGTCGAACAGCCTGCTGGCACTCTTACCCATAGGGATAACAGTGGCTCTATTCGCTGCAGCTATCTTGACCCAACTGAAATCGGGGGACCTGACTACAATCGCCTACCTGATGGCCTCCCTGTTCGTACTCATGTCCATTGGTCAAGCACTCTCACTGACTTTCGGAGGCATAGCCTATGCTAGGGGGGTATCCAAGTTTGCCCGGCCCAGTAGGTTGGGAATTCACTTCACACTCACAAGGACTGTTTTGGTAGTGGCGGCGTCCATTCCCCTTGTCTGGTGGTTCGGATACGGCGCCGGTGACTTCTCGGAGCAGAGTTTGACAGGACATGCCGTGTGGTTTGGGTTCCTAGTAATGGTCGCGCTTGTGAGTGTGGTTGCGGACAGACACACAAGCAGAGCGAGGTCTAGGGAGGGGATGGATGGAGTGGCTGCCGACAGGCTGATGGTAGTGATGGTGCTAGCCACGTGCTGGCACCTGCTCAGCGCATGGAGGAGGAATCCCCTGTTCGTGGATTCGACGACTGGATCGATGCTAGTCGAGGAGGGAATCCTAATGGCCGTAACGATATTGCTCGCTGTTTGGTCTATGTCCAACCGGGGCCACAAAAAGGGATGGAGAATCTACCAAGGTCAATCGGCGGTTTTCTGGGGCATAGGATTCGGCTATGCCTATGGGGGAAGTATCGCCTCCCTGACTGCTCTTTCCGAGGGCAGCCTCCTCACGACAACTGCTGGGGGGCACCTCCTAACGGCCATAGTGATGCTTGCAATTCTACCGATGGCAATATCAAGGGTCGGAAAGCCCACGAGTGAGGGGCCGGAAACTGGAGTCGGTGTGTTGGAAAACAGAGAAGGCCCCGGTGCGTCGTTCACTCCACCTCCATCTGTGTGGGCCGACACGCTTGAGCAGAGGGATGTCAGAGATGAAAAACCGTTGGAAACGGCTCAGAAAGACGTCGTCGAGCTCATCGACTAGAGTCCACTTACGACAGCAACCAGCCTCAGTCTCCCTACCATGCCATCGCTCGCCCTCGCGCCAAGAATTACCTGGCAATCCTCATCCAAGGATGAGACGAAGGCTTCGGTGACCAAATTGAGATGAGCGAGTGTCATGTCGGGCCCGCCTTCAACTTGTATGAGGCATCCCTTGGCACCTTCAACATCAATTTCTGAGAGCGGGGAGTTCCTCGCCAGGCCAACCACCCCAATGGGGTCATCAGTAGAACCGGTCCCAACAATCAGAGTGGCATTTCCGGGTCGATCGATAACCGTCCTGAGATCCATGAGATCTAGATTCATTTTACCGACTTTGGCCAGAGTCGTCACTAGGCCCTCTATGAGCTCGCCAATCCATTCCGAACCCAACTTCCAGTCAGAGTCCCTGTGCCTGGCCTGCCAAGCCAGCCTCTCGAGGCTGACTCGGATACAGAGGTGAGAATTGCGTTCGATTGCTGGGAGGGCCCTCTCCGCTATGGCGCACCTCAAGGGCTGCTCAGCGAACGGCAGACCCACAATGCTCAGCACGAGACTGCCGGTCTCCCTAGCTCTGGCTGCGAGTTCAGCGGCGGCCCCGGACCCCGTACCACCGCCGAGTGCGGTTAGGAAGACCACCAGTTCCGATCTGTCAAGGAGAGGCGAAATGTTTCCCAAACCATCCATGAGCCTGTGTGCGGCCAAGTTCGGCAGCGCTGCCGTCCCCCTAGCGTCTCCCGTCGCATCAAGATGGAGGCAATGGGCTTCTTGGGAAGACGAGAAAGAGGACTCGTCTGCGTCAATGAGAAGCAGGTCTGCCAACTCCGAGCATCTAGCATGGGCTCGCTCAGACCATCCGCATCCGATACCTCCCACACCGACGATGAGAATCGTGCCTTGCTCCATGGCGATCGGTTGGTAGCGGACTAGATTATGTTGTTCTAGTCGTAGGTTTGGTAGCGCCTGTATCTACGCCTCTCGTCGCGTGCCCATGCATTATCGGGCTCTAATGACAGGACCCTGTCATAATACTCAACGGCACGCTCGAAGTCAGATAGGTGCCTACCATGCAGATGGCCAAGGTTGTTCAGCGCTGGAATGCAATCCGGGTCCTCTTCGAGGAGAGCCAATAACATACGTTCAGCCTCATTGATCTCCATCAATTCCATGTGATCCTCTGCCTGATCGAGCCTGTGAACTTGATCCTCGGTGAGGCCGTAAACGTTCTTCCAAATCGGCCCCGCCATGCACCAGCCTCAATGACTTCGTGTTTGAGTCTTATTCAGTTGGCATTGCAAACGGGTAATTGACGGCCCCGAAGGGGCCGAAGTGGAACGTTAATATCCCCCTTTTTTGTGGGCAAGACAGTCTCAAGAGGTTCTGGCATGAAGCGATTCGTGATATCCTACCAGAAGGCCGTCATTCTATGTATTGTAACCGTTTTCGTCACCGGTTCTGGCCAAGGTCTCCACACTGGCATCGGTGGGGATGCCAACAGCCAGGGAGACGTTGCCATAGCCGGGTGCACCTGCCACGCCGATCAGCCAGACAACTCTGTCACAGTAGTACTGGGCGGTATTCCCTACCACTATGGATTGGGACAGGAATACGAGTTGAGGGTACAGCTCATCGGGGGGCCA
>JAYZLU010000081.1:0-12330 GCA_036153975.1 Thermoplasmatota archaeon
GAATCAATCACTAGGGATTGCTTCAGGAAGTCTCTACCAGCCACTGCCTCATCGTGCAGGCTTGACAGACGTCCTTGCTAGTGATCTCCCCGCACTCAGTGCACCGGTTGACCCCGTGCTTGGCTTCAGGGTGTGCCTCGCGGTGCAGACTGCGGATCTGGTCGAGCGAGTGCAGAAGGCCGTGGCGCGCGCCGGGGGTCTGCGACTCCAGCTTGGCGACCACAGCCCGGCTCTGCTGGCGCATTGCGCCGGGTGCGTGAGGGCACTCCCCGTGGTAGACCGGCAGTCTGCTCTGGATGGCGTGAGCGTGGATCTCCTGCTCGGGAACCCAGCGCAGCGGGACTATCCGCGGAGCGATGCCGTCTATCGGTGCTTGAGTGTGCGGGGCTAGCCTGACCGAGCGGTCGATCTCCCCCTTCTGGAAGTTCATCAGTATGGATTGAGCCATGTCGTCGAGGTTGTGACCCAGAGCCATCACGTCTGCGTCGACCTTCTCGGCCAGCGCGTTGAGGCTCTGGCGGCGGAACACTCCGCAGTACGAGCAAGGCATCAGGCCCTTGGCCTCGACGTGGCTCTCCCCCATCGCAGGCATCTTGCCCACCACCTCGTCCATGCGCCCGTAGCCCATGTCCTCGTAGCCCAGCGTCTCGAAGCGGATTCCCAAGCTCCCAGTCAACTCTCTAGCGCACTCGAGCGAGGGTGCGCGGTAGCCGTCGATGCCCTCGTCAACGCACCCGGCGATGAGCTCGACGTCGCGGCGGCGTCCGATGATGTCGACCATCATGGTGAGCAGAACCGCCGAGTCCTTGCCACCTGATACTGCGACGAGGATGCGATAGGGCGAGCCATCTTCGTGACGGGCGTCCTTGGGCAACTCGAGCTGGAGGCGCAGCTCCCTCGAGGTCCGTTTCCGGATGGACGAGGCGAGATGCCTGCCACAGAGGTGCTGCCCGCTGTATGCCTGGTGGACGACGGCGTCTGAGCGGCACCTGCTGCAGGTTTCAACAATCAGGGGGAAGCTCATGGTCCACCCCACAATGGCCTCGGCTTGAACCCACCCCTGCCTGTGAGCATCGCTTCTTCCGGTGAATTGATGTCCATGGCCCCGGCCATCGAATCATGGCTGGGGTGGGGTCACTGCCAGAACGTAGCGAAGTGAGGGGCCGCAGCTTCTCCCCATGGATCGACAGGAGCTCGCTCATCCTGTTCGCTGCGGGCGCGGTGATTGCTGTCCCTGAGATAGCATCCTTTCTCGAACAGTGGCTTGGTGGCACGGCGATGATCGCTACCGTGTGCGGTCTAGTGATTCTCGTTCCCATACTCGCGACCTCACTGGGCAAGCTGGTTGTAAGGATGCAATTGTGAAGGGGGGCTCAAGCGCGCAGCTTGGCGATGCCGGATTCGAGATACCCAGTGATACTCTGCCATGGCACTACAAAGCGCATTCCGGCGACTACCAGTAGGAAAAGACCGGCCGATATGACTTTCCCGTAGGTCATCTGCAACTCGAGGGACTCCTTGACCTGCCCAGTCCACTGTGTTCCCTCTAGGACGCCGACGAACGAGATCATCAGGTCGTCGAAGGCGAGGGCGAGGGCAGTAGTGAGGACTACGAGCGTGAATACGACAAACATGTGCACCAAGTGAGCGTTCACGACGTTGTTGAACTGCTTCACGTACTCGGCGTTTCTCTTGGTGTCCTCGGGTAGGGAGGCGGCGTATTCGAGGTGGTTGATGGCCGCGGAGCCAGACTCCAGGAAGACCAGCATCAGCACTGCGATTCCAAGGAGGGAGGATGCAAACGGAGAAACCAGTCCCCAGAACGTTGTGCCCTCGCCGATCTGGCTGGGGAGGGCCCGAAGTCCAACATCGACCTCGGTGACGATTGGCTCGAAGGTCAGCACTGCATGGATGCTAATGACTACGAGGTAGTATCCGACTGCCCATGATATCGGTCTCTTCGAGAGCCCCCAAATCCCCACGAGCCCTGCGAGCACGGGAGCGAAGACAATTCCCAGGAAGACCAGCTCGAATACGAAGCCGAAGGGCGAGAAGAGCACGCCTAGGTGGTTCAGTGCCTCGTCTTCGTGGCCGAATGGGATGTGGGGGCCGTTGAACACCATCGCGATGACCCAGAAGAACACGAACGGGACGAACATCCAAGCGACGAATCCGATCATGACGCCCCGCTGGACGCGGGTCTGGAGATCTTGACTCTGGGATCGCAGTTGAGCCCATGCCACGGTTGCTGCCACGCAGATGACCAGCGGTCCGAAAAACGAGGCGAGCCCCGTTTGCCCGAGACCCAGTAGGATATCAGGAATCAGCAGATCACCTTGGTTGGAAAGCCACATCAGGCCCCTCGTGTGCTCGTAGGAGGGGCACCATGAGGTCGCGCTGTGGTCGATGATGAACTGCTCGCTGCAAGGGCCGTAGATCTCGCTCATCCTCTTCAGGAGGAGGAACAGCGAGGTCGTCGAGATAATCTGCAGGGCAAGGATCTGCCACTTCCTCCGCAGGGCCGGGATGTGGAGGGTCTCTGTGACTTCGTGGCTCTTCTTCTCCATGGTCATGCTCTCACCTACGCTCCCCTCGACTGCAACAGCGCCTGCGAGAGTTCTACCTCGGGCATCCAATCGATTACCATGGCCCCAAATCCCGAGACTGCAGTTAGCCTGTTCTGGCGCTCGAGCTTGAGGACCTCGTAGGACATCCTCGGAATCCTGCTGACGAGCCGTTCCAGATCGATGCTGCTGGGTGACAGCACGATTACCTCGTGACCCTTGCCGGATAGGTTTCGGATTGCAGGCAGTGTGGTGCCGTCTCCCTCGAGGCTGCTGATGATGAAGACGGGCGAGCCTCGGCTTATCCTAGGCGCGAGGGCGTTGGTAACTGCTTGAAGGGGCATGGACCCAGCTGCAGTCACCGAAGCAAGCCTGCTCAGAATCTTGTAGTGCTGCTTGTCGCCGGTGTCGGGAGGGAGGTAGTCCATCTTGCTTCCGTAGGTCACGAGGGCTACCGAGTCCTTGCGCTTGAGGAAGTGGTTGGCTATCGACGATGCGGCAACCGTGCCCATTTCCAGAGGATTCTTCAGGACGGTGCCGATTCTACTGACCTCCCTCGTGTCGAGGATGACGAACACGTCGGTCACCGCGTCCCTCGTCTTCTGGTTGACCATCAGATCGCCCGTTCTCGCGTAGGCCTTCCAATTAATCGAGCGCAACGGGTCGGTGGACAGGTACTCTCTCAGGGAGTAGAACTCCATTCCAGGACCTGGTGTCCTCAGCGTGGTCGCTCCGGTGTACATCTTCGGGACGTCTGCCCTCAGCATAGCGTCCTCGATCTCCCTGACCTGTGGGAACACGGTGATGTCGCATATGTCATCAATCCTCGACTCACTGACGAACAGGTCGAAGGCGTTGCGGTAGCGCACCGAGATGGGTCCGATGGAGTAGTGGCCACGCAGTGGGCAGCGGAGCTTGTACTCGATCTTCGTTGTCTGACCGGGACCGAGGTTCAGGCGCATCTGGTTTATGCCACGCCTGAGTTTCATCTCATGGGGAACGTTGTCGAAGATCTCGAGTTGCTGCGTCCTCTTGTAAGAGTTGTTGGAGATGGTCAGGGTCACCTCGATCAAATCGCCCTTGTAGACGTTGGAATGCGGCACGAACCGAGTGATCTCAAGGGCCGAATATCCTTCGATCCAACCGTTTATGGAGATGAAAGCGATGAAGGTCAGGCCGATGATCATCAGTTGGAAGTTGGAGATCATCATACCCACGAGGATGAGGCTGACGCCCCCTGCCAGCATGATGGCTGCCTTACGAGTCCACATTGCTCATCCACCCTCCAACCCGCTCGCTCCCCACTGCTTGATGCGCTTGACGATGCCCACCAGCTCGTCGGGACGATACCTGCGATCCTCGAAGATGAATCGAATAAGCAAGGGGTCACGGACCATCTGCTGCAGCTCGGCCGCGGGCAATGCATCGAACTCCTCCCTAGTCAGGGCGTTGATGTGCCTCACTCGGGTCAATAGCACCTGACGAATCTTCTCGGAGCGTTGGTAGTACTCGTAGCGCCTGGCATCGCCGAACCCGTAGTAGACGACCCTGAAGACGTGCTTCCAATCCTCCGGGTCCTCCTTCCTGATTAGGACGGACTCCAAGAAAACGAAGAGGATGAGGAACAGGATCAGCATGGCCATCCAGTCGTTCGTGAAGTAGATCAGGAGGTAGTACAGGAGGTTGTAGGTGTCACCGAACAACGTTGGCTGTTGGTGGCGGCTCTCGTCGAAGATAACTAGGGCATCCTCGCTCGGGGAGGTGCCGTTGTTATTCAGGAGCAGGGCCTCTGCAACGATATCTAGCACCCACTTCCTGTTGTCGTTGTCCGGAACCAGGCCGAGGTACTGGGACTCGAAGTTGGGGTCGTAGAGGGAGTTGATCAGGATGGAACCGTCGGAGATGAAGTGGACTCTCCCCGAGTCGGTCGTCCTGCAGAGTATCTTGTCGCAGTAGCGCACGTAGACTGGGAAGGGGCCCTGCTCGTCGCCCTGTATCCCTAGCGCTGCATACCCCCCGATGGTGTAGTTCCCGTCATCGTTGTTGTCAAGCCATGAGTCCTGTGTCGTCCTAGCGACGACGTACCTGTGCTCTGCAGGGTTGTACGAGGACGCCTTCTCGAATGCGGATGGCGTGTTGGTGAGGAGCTCGTATCCCTCGGACCAGTCCCAAATGGGTTCCAACGTAACCTCGTCGATTCCGAGGAATCTGTGTGCGCATAGACCCGAGGTTCTCGAGTTGACCAAAGTGGCACCCACTTCTGGGTCGTCCGGGTCGTTGTCCAGCACGTCGATTACCCCGTCCTTGTCGAAGTCTCTCAAGCAGGGGTTGACTTGAGCCTGCGTCCCGGGGGCAGAGGTGAAGTTGAACGCAGAGGAGGTGTTGACCCAAACGAAGTCGGAGCCGAGGGTACTGTCGTAGCTGTGATCGGCGTAGAGCCTGTGATTCGTGTACTCAAGACCGAACTCGGCTGCGAGGTTGCTCGAGTAGCCGAAGTCATCCATCAGCATCACAGTGCCTCCTCGATCGACGAAATCCTGGATGGCCACTATCTCCGAGGAGGTGTAGCCGTCGCCCTCGGAGAACTGGATCACATCGTCATCCCCGGTGAACCTGGGGAGGGAGATGGTGTCTCTCTCGACTCCAGAGATGATGAAGACGGTCTGTTCTGGGTGGTCGATGTCGCTCAGCAGGAGCGGGCTGGAGACTAGTGCGGTAGTCTCAATGCCCATGTCGTTTAACTCAGCTCGGAAGGCGCCGAGGTCGTTCCACTCATCCCCGTAAGCCGACTGCTGGGTCTGACCGGGGACCACGTAGGTCATCGCGATCGACAGGACCAGGATGGCTAGCAAGGACCAGAAGGAAACGACCAGCGCCGTCCTTCTGCCCCTCCTCGATGTCAGTTTTCGTGACAATTGCGTCCAGTCCATCGCTTCGAGCCCCTCCTGACGTACTACGTCGCGTCGAGCCTGAAGTTGGTCTTAAGACCGTTATGCGACCATGAACGGAAGGTGCATCGCCTCAACGGGACAGTTCTACGACCGTGCCGACGTTGGCGACCTCCTCCACGGGCACTGAGAGCAGTCCCTCAGAGGTGGGCCACGGCAGCTCGTTGGGATCGATTCCGGATTCGGTTACGACTAGGATTGCCACGATGTTGCCCGTGTCTATGTCGATGCTGAAGTCGGCGAGGTGCCCGAGTAGGTCGCCCGCCGCGTCCACCACCTTCCTAGTCAGAATCTCCTGACCGAAGGTAGTACGCATCTGGATCCCTCATATTGATTCGATGCCCGGCATCCCTCCGGGGCCCCTGCGAACGGACTCGAGGCCGCTTGTCAGCATCGACTCCATGCGGCCGTAATACTGCATCATGTCTTCGTTCACCGACGGCCTCACACGCTCGATTGCCTGCTCGAAGTGCTTCTTCGACACCGTCTTCTTCTCCTCTCGCATGGCAATCAGGGCTGCCTCTCGACATACTGCCTCGATGTCAGCGCCGGTGTAATTGTCCATCTTGGAGGCGAGGTCGTCTATCTTGAACCTCCCAAGCGGCATGCCGGCGGCGTGAATCCTCAGGATGGCCTGCCGCGAGTCCTTGTCGGGTGGCGGGATGTGGAGAACTCGCTCGAATCTCCCACTGCGCAGCAGCGCGGGGTCGATCATCTCCGGGCGGTTAGTCGCTGCGACCACGATCACACCCTCCATGCCCTCGACTCCGTCCATGCTGCTGAGGAGTTGGTTGACGACCCTGTTCATGACGTCGGAGCCGTCCCCAGAGTTGCTCCTGCGCATTCCAGCGATGCTCTCAAACTCGTCGAGGAAGACGATGGAGGGGCTGGATTGCTTGGCCTTCTTGAAGACTTCTCGGACTGCCTTCTCAGACTCGCCTACCCACTTGGAGATGAGCTCTGGTCCCTTGATGGTGATGAAGTTCGCCTTTGCTTCGTTCGCTATGGCCTTGGCGATGAGCGTCTTGCCCGTACCGGGTGCTCCGAAGAGCATGATGCCACGCGGGGGATTGATGCCGAAGTGAACGAACTTCTCAGGCATCGTCAGCGGCCACTCGATGCTTTCCTTGAGTCGTTCCTTGATGTCCTCGAGGCCACCGACCTCATCCCAAGTGACTTCTGGCACCTCGATGTAGATCTCCCTCAGTGCGCTGGGTTCGATCTCCTTGACTGCCTCCTGGAAGTCGCTCATTCGGACCTCCATTTTCTCGATGACCTCGGGGGGTATCTGCTCCTCGTCCAGATCGATCTCAGGGAGATACCTCCTCAGGGCCTTCATGGCCGACTCGCGCACGAGAGCGGAGATGTCAGCTCCAACGAAACCGTAGGTGTTGTCGAGCAACCATTCGATGTTGAAGTCGTCACTGATCGGCATGTCCCTAGTGTGGATTCCGAGGATCTCGGCCCTTCCGTTCTTGTCTGGAACGCCGATTTCCAACTCGCGGTCAAAGCGTCCTGGTCTGCGCAGCGCTTGGTCTATCGCGTCACGTCGATTGGTCGCGCCGATGACCACGACGTTGTCGCGGCCCCCCATTCCATCGAGGAGAGTGAGTAGCTGCGCGACGACGCGTCGCTCAACCTCGCCTGTCACGTCCTCTCTCTTCGGGGCGATGCTGTCCAACTCGTCGATGAAGATGATAGCAGGAGCGTTGGCGGCCGCCTCGTCGAAGATCTCTCGCAACTGCTTCTCGCTCTCCCCGTAGTACTTCGAGATAATCTCGGGGCCGTTGATGGAGGTGAAATGGGCCTTGGTCTCCGAGGCCACTGCCTTGGCTATGAGCGTCTTCCCTGTTCCGGGCGGACCGTGTAGGAGCACGCCCCGTGGGGGGTCAATGCCGAGGCGGCGGAACAGGATGGGGTGCTTGAGCGGGAGTTCAATCATTTCCCTGACTTTTTGGAGTTGTTCGCCTATTCCCCCGATGTCCTCGTAGGAGATCGTCTGGAGTAGGTCCTGCTCCTCTTGGTCAACAGCATCCTCCTTGATGATAATCTCGGAGTCAGGGAGAACCTGGACAATGCCCTTTGGGTTCGTCTGCACGATAGCGAACGGGAGGGCCTCTGCAAACAGCGTCATCCCCGGGATGAAAATTCTGTCACCCGCCACAACCGGGCGCTTGTTGAGCCCCCTGCGGGCAAAGCCCTCGATGCCAGGGCCGAACCTAACCTTCTGCTGCTTGGCCATCACTGGGCTCAGCACGAGCTTCTGGCAGGGCTGGACCTCAACCTTCTTGATTTCGGCACGGTCTCCCAAGCTCACCCCTGCGTTTTTGCGGATGATGCCGTCAACCCTGATTACTCCCAAATTTGCGTCCTCGGGCCTGCAACGCCAGACGATGGCGGCGGTCCTTCTCTCTCCCTCGATCTCGACGATGTCGCCGGGCTTCAGGTTGAGGTCGTTGTCGAAGGGAACCCTAGCGCGGCCGTGACCGACGTCGCTGGGAATGGCCTTGGCGACTCTAAGCGTGAGGGTTTCAGATGAATCTTCAGTCACTTCGATACGCCCCAGACACAACATTGTCGACAATGGGGGTTGTTAAACCCACCAACAGGGGGGTGTCACTCGATCTATATTGATTATCAGAAAAGGGGGGTGCGATGCGCATGATTCATGACACAAGCGGCATTCGCAGTGGCATGACCCATGTACTTGAGGCAGGGTTTGAGGTAATGAGCGGTGACAATCCGAACGGCAGCCCGAGCATCAGGGGATACAACATCATCTACGGTTAATTGAGGGGCGCTAGCGACGGTGACACCTTCGAGAGTCGAAACCCAGCATGGCTGGACGACTGCCTCGGAGAGTTTCCTCAGTCGACCAAGCAGGACGTTCACGACGCTCTGCACGCTGCGCGCGATGCCTTTCCTGGATGGGCGGCCACGCCAGCTCCCACCCGGGGTCAGATAATCGGCAACATGGGCAGGCTGCTGATGGAACACAAAGACGACATCGTGCGTGTCGAGACACGTGAGATTGGCAAGACCCTCAAGGAAAGCGCTGGCTCGGTTCAGGAAGCAATTGATACCTGCCTGTTCTTCCAGTCTGAGGGACGAAGGCTGTATGGCCAGACGGTCAACTCGGAGCTGCCCGACAAGGAGCTCTTCACCTACCGCCGCCCACTGGGGGTCTGTGGAATCATCAACGCCTGCAACTTCCCTGCAGCTGTCCCCTTCTGGAAGATGATTCCTGCCATAATGTGCGGAAACACATGCGTCTGGAAGAGTCCACAGGACGCTCCGCTGCTCTCGTTCATGCTCACACGAATCATGCACGAGGCTGGTCTGCCAAACGGCGTGATCAACCTCGTACACGGGCGGGGGAGAGGTGCTGGACAATACCTCGTTGACGCAGTCGACGAAGGCCTCGTCAATAAGATCAGCTTCACCGGCTCCACCGCAGTAGGCAAGATGATCGGAGAGATCTGCGGTCGCAACCTTGTATCGTGCTCGCTCGAGCTCGGTGGCAAGAACCCACTCGTAGTCATGCCCTCGGCAAGCATGGAGAACGCGGTTGAGGGCGCCTATTGGGCGGCCTTCGGCACCGCTGGACAACGCTGCACGAGCCTTGGCAACCTGATAGTCCACCAGGACGTTTACGATGATTTCATGTCCATGTTCATGTCGAAAGTAGAGTCTACCAGAATTGGCGACTCGATGCGCAATGACGACGTCCTCTATGGCCCGATGCTCTCGGAGAAGTACGCGAGGGACTTCGTCGCTACCCTAGGAATGTGCGAATCGGACGGCGCTACCAGGCTCTGGGGAGATGGGATAATCACTGAGGACAACAAGCCGGCCAACTTCCTTGGCGATGCCTCCGAGGGCACCTACATGTGGCCTCATGTGTACGCTGATGTGACCGAGGACATGGAGTGCTTCCACGAGGAGATCTTCGGACCTGTGGTGACGATTGTGAAGGCGAGGGATTTCGATCACGCTCTGCACCTCGCCAACGCCTCGCCCTACGGCCTATCGAGCGCCTGCTACACCAACGACAGGCTCGAGGCATATCGATTCAAGACCGGAATCAAAGCCGGCATGACTGGCATCAACAACTCCACCACCGGTGCCGAGGCTCATCTGCCGTTCGGTGGCGTTAAGGGTAGCGGCAACGGAACCCGCGAGTCTGGCATCTGGGTCATCGAGGCCTATTCCTACTGGCACGCTGTCAATGACGAGCTCTCGGGAAAGCTCCAACTAGCGCAGATGGATGTCGAAGAGGTTCACATCGAGGAAGCCGTCGCTGACTATTCAGCGCTCGCTTAGAGCATCAGCTCGCCGCACTCTGGGCATGGAAATCCCGGAAGCCACGCTCCGGGCATGTGACCGCAGTTGGGGCAGATCGAGGTCTCTACGTCGTTGCCTATCATGTCAGGCCTAAGTTGGGGCCAAGTGCCTTGAACCTTGCACTGAGACATAGTGGGGAAAGGGGATGCAATCCCTTATGGGGGTTTGGCCGTGCCCAAAGGGCACGGGGTGCACTCAATTGGGCCAGAGCATGAAGCTCCCGATGAAAAGAGGCTTCGGCAAGACCGATCGAACAGATGACTGGTGGAAGGGTCCGACGGCCATGGCCGCCTATCTCGGGTTCATGATCGCCTATTCTGCCTGGCGCGGCATGATGGAGGCCGACTTCTGGATATTCGAGGAGTTCGGCAGGAGCTCCGGACACCAGACTATGTGGATTGAAAGCGAGGGCAGCCACGTCCTGAGCCCGCTGTTCTCCCCTTTGGTCATCCCCGGAGGCGATGGCTTGGGCTCGATGGTACCGCTCGAGCTAGCCTGGATGTCGCCTGCGATGTTCATCCTCATCTTCCCAATAGGTTTCAGGGCGACCTGTTACTACTACCGCAAGGCATACTACCGAGCATTCATGCAGCAGCCGACCGGATGCGCGGTCTCGAAGCCTTGGAACGAGTACAGCGGCGAGACCGGTCTTCTATTGGTCCAGAACCTGCATCGCTACTTCATGTACGTCGCCCTGATATATCTGCCAATTCTGTCCTATGACATCTGGTTGTCGGTCAACTTCCACGATGCCGCAAACGTACATTCCTACGGTGTCAGCATCGGCTCGCTGATGCTGCTGGTCAACCTCATTTTGCTCACTGGCTACACCTTCGGCTGCCATGCCTTCCGCCACGTGGTTGGTGGTGGTGCAAACGAGTGGACCACCAACCCGATGAGCCGCCTGAAGTACAGGATGTGGAGGTTCTCGACCTCGTTCAACGAGAATCATAGGGACTGGGCCCTCTACAGCCTGTTCTGGGTGATGCTCGCTGACTTCTACATCTACGCCTGCACTGATCCGATGTTCGGCTTGACTGATTTCATCCTCTGGGGTGGCCTGTGATGAACGAGATTGTCACCCACGAGCACGACGTGGTCGTCATCGGCGCCGGCGGTGCTGGTCTCAGGGCTGCCATCGAAGCGAGTTCTGCCGGTGTCAGCGTTGCTATGATCTGCAAATCGATGCTAGGCAAGGCGCACACAGTAATGGCTGAGGGCGGTGCTGCCGCCGCGCTCGCCAACCAGGACCCGCGCGACACCTGGCAGACCCACTTCCGTGACACTATGAAGGGGGGAAAGTACCTCGGTGACTGGCGCATGGCACAGATTCACGCGCAGCAGGCACCGGATCGCATCCGCGAGCTTGAGCAGTGGGGAGCGGTGTTCGACCGCACGCCGAAGGGGGTGACGAGCCAGCGCAACTTCGGCGGCCACACCTACCCGAGGCTGGCACACATCGGCGATGCCACAGGCCTAGAACTGATTCGCACCCTCCAACAGAAGGGCATCCACATGGGAATGGATGTGTACATGGAGTTCACAGTCCGCCGGCTGTTCAAGACCGACGGTCGCATCTCGGGCTGCTTCGCATACGACCGAAACGACGGGTCGCTCCACGTCTTCAAGGCCAAAACCATCGTCCTCGCAACTGGGGGGATCACCCGTTGCTGGGAGGTCTGCTCAGGCTCGTGGGAATACACAGGCGAGGGTCACGCTCTGGCCTACTGGGTTGGGGCCGAGATGGGCGACATGGAGTTCGTGCAATTCCACCCCACTGGTATGATCTGGCCGCCCTCGGTCAAGGGCATCTTGGTCACCGAAGGAGTTCGCGGCGAGGGCGGGGTGCTTCGTAATGCTGAGGGCAAGCGGTTCATGTTCGACTACATCCCAGAGATGTACGCCGACGAGTTCGCCGACACCGAGGAGGAGGCGCTCGCTTGGGTCGACGAGGTCATCTCCGGCAAACTCGCCACGCACCGCAGGCCGCCCGAACTACTGACGCGCGACGTGGTCGCCAAGGCGATCAACAGCGAGCGCGCCGCCGGACGTGCTTCCGAGCACGGTGGTGTCTACTTGGACATCTCTTGGCGCAATGCCGAGGAGGTGAAGAGGAAGCTCCCCGGTATGCATCACCAGTTCAAGGAGCTCGCTGCGGTGGACATCACCGAGCAGCCGATGGAGGTCGGTCCGACAGCTCACTACGTAATGGGAGGCGTACGGGTCGACCCACACTCACAGGAGACATCGGTTCCCGGGCTATATGCCGCAGGCGAGGTGGCAACAGGCATGCACGGCGCCAACAGGTTGGGTGGGAACTCCCTCTCTGACCTCATCGTGTTCGGCAAGATAGCCGGCGAACAGGCAGCCGAAGCGGCCAATGAAATGGATTACTTCGCCGGCATTGAGCAATTAGGGATCGACAATGTTGTAGCCGAGACCCTCTCCCCACTGCAGCGCGAAGGCGGCGAGAA
>JAYZLU010000082.1:0-3811 GCA_036153975.1 Thermoplasmatota archaeon
TGATGGAGCGTACAGACTCCACGACTAAGCGGGCTATCTCACCCATGCTCTCGGCCTCGATCTTGAGGATCATGTCGTGGTCTCCAAACAAAACTTGGGCGTCGGATACGAATGGCAGGGCTGACGCCTGCTCGAACACGCCGTACTCGGAGCCAGGCTCGACGTCAATCAGAACATAGCCCGAGGACATGCTTGGGCGCGGGGGGTATGGGGGCATGAAATCTTCCCTAACACCCGTAAATCTCCATCTACGATGAATACATATCGGATGGCCTCCCTTCGAAGACCTATGGCCGATGTTGTAATCGTCAGGAAGTGCCGACATGGGCAAGTTCGCGTCCTGTTCGGCGACGTCGTCAATGTCGAAGGGGATGTGATGGTCATCCCAGCCAACAGCAGGCTCGCTGGCAGAGAGGGTCTCGACGAGCGCATGCAGCAAGCAGCCGGGTCTGGGCTGAGGGAGCATTGTGCAGGCATTGCTAGGAAGAAGAGGACGTCCAATCTACAGCCCTGCAGCGTGGGCGAGGCCGTCTCGACTCCTGCCTTCGACCTTCCAGCCTCCAATCTCGTCCACGTGGTTGGACCTGATTGCAGGAGGCCCACTCAGGACACCTTCCGCAGGGAGCTATTGAGGAATTCCTATGAGGCCCTGTTCGAAGAGCTCGGGGGACTCGAACCGAGGGAGACTCTCGTGCTGCCTCCCCTCGGTATGGACGTCTTCGCCTACCCCCACAGGGAGGGCGCGAGAATGACCATGGAAATCATCCTCGCTTGGATGGACGCCAAGGAGGATCCCGGAGTAAGAATGGTGCTCATCGTAACACACGAGGACAACTTCCTCAACAACATGAAGACAGTCTACAGGGAAAGCGAGGACCAGTTTCCGGGCGTCGACAGGACCAGGGATTACCGAAAGGGCAAGATTCAGTGAGTCTGCACCAATGTCCTGAAGAACCCTGAGAACGGGAAACAACCGTGGGGACCACTTACGAGCGAGAGTTGCGAGCCGTGCTCGCTGGTGAGTTGAAAGGCGTTAGAGCAATCACCAGGTCCTGCACCGAAGTCGAACGAGCCAGGGCGATGCAAGTCATCCAGCGGCCGTTCTTGGTCGTCCGGGCTCCGGGCAGTGGCTCCGAGGGCACCGGCGACCTTCTCGTACTACGGGGCGACATGTGCTTCCCGATAGAAGTCAAATCATCAAAGAGAGATAGGATCTACCTCTCGGGTAGGACGATGGCGCAGTACAAGGCGCTGAAATCCACTGGCGAGAGGTGCGGGCTGCTGCCGTTGTACGCCTTCAGGCTGAAGGGTGTGAGAGGAGACAGTTGGAGGGTGATGAAGGTCGACGTCGAAGGACTGACCGGAAAACTGAGGCACCTCTCAAGGAGCATCCCCACCCTGCCTCTGACAAGGAGGGGGGTGCCCCATCTGAACTGGCACGAGGGAATGCCCATGCACCGCTTCCTAGCGCTCGTGTGCAGGTCGGACGGTGCGAGAGTCATGGGGACGGGGGTCGGCATCTCAATCAGCGAGTCGGTCTCTGGCTAGAGCCCAGAGAGCCTCTTCTCGATCGCATCGAGTCTGGACTTGAGGGACTCCAGTCCCTCTCTGATGACTGAGAGATCGGCTTGGTCAAGCAATCTCCTGATACTCTCACGCTCCCTTGCAAGCGAATCTATGCGTCGGTTGAAACTCCTGTTGTCGGATAGTCCGCGGCCGGCCACGAGCGGCTGACTCGGTGTCGCGTATTTTCCCTTCCGATGCCGAGACGCAGGTTGAAGTGTGGTGAGTGGGCGTCCAAAAGCATGAGGGAGGGAGAACGAAGGAGGGTCAGCTTCCTGCTGCCAATGCTCCTGCTGTATGCGCTGTTCCTCCTAGGAGCGCCCCTCTTTCTACTGGTGCTAATCGGGGTTTGGTACGTCGCCTTGGTGACCTTGGAGTCGATGGGTTCGCTGGATCGGATGGATGCCACGAGGGTGCTTGGAATCATCCTGATGCTCAGAACCGGCCGTGGCAAGAAGGTTCTGGACAGAATATCGAGGAACAGGAGGTTCTGGCGGGTCTACGGCGAGCTGTCGATCTGGCTGTGCTTCCTCGTGATGATCGGGGTCATCCTGCTCCTCTTCGTCAGCGCCATCGAGACCGCTCTGCATCCTCCGGATGAGTACATCCCTACCGGTGACCTGCTTCTGATTCCAGGAGTCACCAGCTTCGTTCCGTTCTGGTGGCCCGCCATAGCGCTAATCGTCGCTCTGATCATTCACGAGTACAGCCACGGGATTCAGGCAAGGGCCCACGGTATGAGGCTGCGGAGCTTCGGGCTTCTACTGGTGGGCCCCGTTCCGATAGGGGCTTTCGCAGAGCCCGAGGAGATGGAGATGACGAGGGCGCCAAGGCGTGATAGGATGAGGCTGTTCGCTGCGGGCCCATCAATCAACATATTCGCTACCTACGTGACGCTGATTCTCCTCTCTGCGGTGTCTAGCGGGCTGGTTGCGGAGCACGATGGGGTCCATGCGAGGGGCATTGTGGAGGGGGGCGCCGCCGAGGGCGCGGGGCTGATGCCCTACGAGACAATCACCCACATCGATGGGATTGGCTTCAACGACTACGAGGGCTTCAGCGAGAGTATGGACTCGCTCTCTGCTGGGGATGTTGCGGTGTTCACAGTGCTCTCCAGCCCTGCCGAAGAAGGAGCCCGTGAATCCAGAGATCTCGACATCACCCTAGGGGACCGTTACGAGCACGTGTCTGCACTGTGCGAAGGGGATGACGAGTGCATCGAGCAGAGCGGAGGGGCCGAGCCGGGCGATGCGTTCCTGGGGATCTACGATGTTCGTCCTGGTACGGCTGGCGTCGATGGGTACTCCTACATCGTCAGTGGAGACTACTCGTTTGGGGTCACCGCCATAGTAGCCCTGATCGAGCCACTGATAATGCTACAGACGCCCATTGCCCTGAATGGTCAGACCATGGTGCTCGAGGAGCGTGCCATGCTCGTAGTTGGTGACGGGTTGGTTGCATCGGCTCTGGGCACAGACGGCATGCTGATGCTGTTTGACTTCCTGTTCTGGCTAGTTTGGATCAACTTCCTGCTTGGTTTCGCCAACCTCATCCCGATGGTTCCATTCGATGGCGGGCACCTCGTGCGAGACGGAGTTCACTCTGTGCTAAACGGGGAAATATCGCTTGGTCGTTATGGAAGGCTGCGACTGGGAGGCGGTATGCACCCCATGCGCATAGAGGCAATTGCCAATCGGATAAGCAACATGAGCAGCTTCTTCATCCTCTTAGTGCTAGCGATTCCGATTATCATCCCGAGGATTCTGTAGTCACTCTTCCTCGTCTATCCTCCGAGGCTCGTGGACCTCGCGGAACACTACCTTGCCCACGCCCACGTGCTCGCGCAGGGTCGTGACCAAGGCGAACTTGGCGTAGGCCCAGTTCTGGTCGTAGGCCATCTCCTCCGGCAGCGTCATGGTGAGGTCGTCGCCGTCGAACTCCAGCTCGAAGTCCTCCCTGCCGGTGTTCATTCTCATCAGGGTCTGGACCTTCTCCTCGCGCTCCTCGACGACCTTGACGATGCGGTAGTCGTAGCGCAGGGTGACTCCGGCGAGGGGATGGTTGTAGTCAATCCGCGCGCGCCCTGCGCTCATGAACTGGAGGACGCCGGTGCGCCCACCGATCTCGACTGGTGCGCCAATAGCCAGCGCGTTGGAGTCGCGGACGCTGCGAAGCAGCACGTTCTGCGAGATGGTCTCGATCTTGCTAGCGTCACGCTCGCCGTAGGCCTGCTCGGGCTCAATCTCGA
>JAYZLU010000083.1:0-8150 GCA_036153975.1 Thermoplasmatota archaeon
CAGGTCCGAGAGTCCGTAGACCGACCCCTGCTCGAGGAGATGCTCCCAGTTGGAACCGTACTGCGCGATGTCTGGTGGGAAGCTCACAACGACCGAATAAGGAGGCCCGAGCAAGTCATTGACCCAGAACACAGGGACCCGAACATCCACGGGAGCTCGGGAATCACGTTTGGGCGGCAGATTGGGGCCTATCCGATCCTCGTCGGCGTGCCTTACAGAATCCCCCTCGAGACGGGGTCGGACATCCTTGTGACCGACCACGGGATGCGCAGCATCACCGGAGTCGAGGTCGGGCTGGACGTCAACAGTGCCACCCAGCAGCAACTGGAGGCAATACCAGGCATCGGCAGCAAGTCATCCTGGAGGATCGTGAGCTCCAGGGCAAAGGCCGCGAGGAGCTCCAACGGGCCCTTCGGCACCGTTCAGGAGGCTTTCAGCGAATCGGGCATGCAGATGCCAGAGTTGGCTGAGGAAGTCTTGGTCGCCTAGTACTGGTCGTTGGCGAAGCCGAGCAGCCCCAACTCCTCGACCTTGCCAGTCGGAGCTAGGAACGTCACTTGCACGACTCCCGGATTCAAACGTAGAAGTCAGTCGAGACCTCTGGCTCATCGCCTCGAAGATAATCCTCTATGGAACCTGTCGGATCGATGGTCTCCAAGAGACGTACCGCTGTTCGCTCGGTGGTGTCCAGATCCAAGTCTAGGGGAATGCCGAAAGCCTCCTCGATCCACTTGGCAAGCCTGTCGGCTGCGAGCACGTCGGCACTGGTCCCGACGGTGTCGGCGACGATCCCAACCGCTGGTACGCCGCGAGTTGGAGCAAGTGCGAGGATCATACCGGCGATGCCTATCATACCCCCTTCTGGCTGGCCCCTGCTAACCGTGATGTCATTCGACTCGAGGTTGCTGCGAACCTTGGCGTCGGAGCAAATCACGTGGATGGCACGATCCTCCAGCCCAGAGGCCAGACCCGCCAATATCAGGAACTGCGGAGAATCGGAGTCAGCGGCCAACCGAAGTATCGACTCGGAGACCTCGAACTGGCCTGCAGCGGTCATGGGCTGCATCATCCCGCTGACAGTGACCACCGTGCTCCCATCGGGAAGAATGATCGAACTCAGTTCGAGACGGGGCGGTCTGAGCAGCCCCTCGTCATCCAGGGTTGCATGGGGGGGGAAGTCGGGATGTAGGAGCCATCCCAAGGTCCTGGATGGATGCTTGCTCAGGAGCCCATCGATGACCAGCTTCCCGACGTTTCCCACTCCCGGTACAGCCTCGATGATGGTGCAGTGCTTGGGGAGCCCCTGCCCCTCCAGCCAATGCAACTGCGTCCTATTCATTCGCTCTCCTCCTTCCTCGACGTCGGTAGGGACTCGACCCACTCGTCGCTTCCCGCATCGACTCTCTTCCTGCGCCTAGCTCCCTGCGGGTCCTCAGGAGAGTACTTCAGCGGGGCTACGGCGACCATCACACCCCCGCATTCGGCACACTCCGGCCCCAAGCCGAACGCCTTGCACGCCTTGCAACGCTGGAGCTTCGTCCTTGCCATGATTAGTCCGATGGACGAGCCCTTCGATGGGGTTCATGAAGTCTCGTCCCTAGTCGGGAGCACTCATAGGCGTTCGATGGCTATCGAGCCCTCGACGGATCCGATACTCCCCGTAACAGCCTTCTGCGCCGCTTCCCACACCGACTCGGCCGAGGGGTAGTCAGGAGCGCGGATGTCCACCCTGTAGTGAGGTGCACCGTCGTAGTGGCAGGTCAGGACCACTTCCTCCAGCCCATCTGCACATGCTTCGGCAGACATGAGGGCCTCCTTGATCGCATTGACGCCCTCGGGCCCCCACACCTCAATGTCGAACTTACCTCTGATTTCCACGAATGGGGGGACGATGTTCTCTATGGCCAGTTCGGTAACGACGCCCATCCACGATCCTTCGAAGCCGGAGTTCGCGAGGGCGTTCTCGCTGATTGCGCACTCCTCGAGTGCGCCATACAGGGTTCCGAAGGCCTCCTTCATCTCGTCGGACACCGCTACCGTCTTCCCGTGGTCCCAGCCAACTCGGTCGGCAGCGACCCGCATTATCTGAGTGGCCCTCTGCTCGTTCTTCCAGGATTGGAGCGTGGCTCTGCGCCGCTCTTCGGAAACGGACTTTAACGACAGGCTGACACTCTGCCGCTCGATCTTGACCCCAGTGACCTTGGCAACAACCCTCTGCCCCTCCCTGACATGGGTCCGGATATTCCTGACCCAGCCGGCGGCGATTTCCCCGATGAAGACAAAGCCCTCCTTGCCCGGGTAGGTGTCGAGGCTCAGGTAGGCGCCGTTCTCGCGGACGTTCTTGACTGTGCAGACGAGCAACTCGCCCTCATCGGGCCAGTCGTCCGTTGCCGCTGCCAAGATGCCGCCTCGCTCAGTTCAGGACCTCTAGGACGGTACAGCCCGTGAGGTTCGCCATGCCACTGGATGGCTCGGCCAGTGTCGAGCCACAGATGGAGCATGAGATAGTTGTGGAGGCCCTGTCGAAGATTGTGCATTCGTTGCCGCAGTCACGGCAGCTGACCTGCAGGAAACGCCCACCCAACATCTCACCTCTGTCACTTGTCGACGAGTTCGAACTTCCTAGCTCGCTTCCCCTTGGGCGAGTGGGCCTTGCCAGTCTCGGTGCATCGGAATATCAGATTGACTCGCTTAGTCGGCTTCTCTCCGGATGGCTTCGGCCGGGGGAAGCCACGGTACCCAGAGGTAACACGGCGAAACCTCCTCTGTCCCCACTTGAGTTCACTTGCAGGCCTCTTCCTGACACGCTCCACGGTGTGTTCCGTGTGCTTGCCAGCGGCTGGGCTGTAGCGCATGATCTTTCTTGGCATCTTCACCATCCAGTCACCTCAGCACGATGTGCGCCGCGAGCCACCGATGGCCCGTATATGAACTATGTCGAGCGTTTATCGAACTGCTCGGAAGATTACCGTCCATGAAAAATGACATGAATCCGAACTCCCTCCCCTAGGTGATGGATACTCATCTGCTACAGGCATGGGGGACCCTCCTCCTCGCATTGTTTGGCGTCTGCATGCATAGGATGGGACCCGCTTTCGAAAGGAGCCGCTTCGGCCCTCCAATAGCGCTCCTAGGACTCGTCGCGTTCATACTGCTGCCTGATGGACTCACTGGACCTGAGAAGGCAATGCACGATGCCCTGATTTCCTCCCTTCCATGGATCGCCGCTGCCACAGTGGGCACGCTGCTCGTTCTCAGGGGCGCGCCGACCTATTGGGTGGCGAAACCCGGTTTGATGCTACTGGGTTGGTCCGCCGTCTCCCTGTCATGGGTTCTGATTTCGCTTGACCTCGAGACTTCCGTAGCAAACGAACTCCTGTTGGATCTCTCAGTTATACCGGGTCTGATGTTGGGGGCCATAGCGTTCGCTCTAGGGGTGGGGCTCGCCGAGCGATCTTCGGCGATGAGGGAGGAGTCGAGCCCCCTTACCGATGATGAGGGCAGGTTGGTACATACCATCCTGACTAGGCGTTTGAGGGGTGATGGGGGTGAGCATTGAGGTCTCTGCCGCCATGACCATTGCCTCAGGGGGGCTGATGCTCTCATCGTCTTATTTTGCCATCCATCTCGTTGCCTCGTTGAACCCTTATCATCGGCCAGCGGCACCGATGATTGGGTGTCTAGCCTCATTCACGGCTGGGCTTGCCATCGCTACCATGACTTCCGATGACTCCCCAATGTTTGCTGCAAGAACCGCTCTCGCCGAGGCGGTGTCGAGCATCCTATCGCTGCTCCCGCTGGCCTTCGTATTCGTAACGTACCACCTCATCAGAACCAGTCTGAGAAAGCGTCCTGAAGATCCACTCCTAGGTCTCTTGGGAGGCACCACCTCGGACGAGTAGCCATCTCAATGGACAATCCTCTTAACAAGTCGGCTGGTGGCCGCGTCGTTCCCAAGGAGGACTGATGATGTCAAAGGGCACCCCGAGCATGGGCAAGAGGCAGAAGCCCACGCACATACGCTGCAGACGGTGCGGACGGCACTCGTATCACAAGCAGAAGGGCCAGTGCGCACACTGTGGCTACGGCAAAACCGCTCGTCTCAGGAAGTTCCGATGGAGCAAGCGCAACAGGTCGATGTGGCAGAAGAAGTGAGCCCACCCTCTCGGAACCGCTATGTGCCTATAGCCGAAGGACTCGATGGTATCCGATGTGCGGCATCGTCGGCATCGTGGGGAACCCGGACTCCCAAGTGGCCACGTCACTCTACGATGCCCTCCTTGTACTCCAGCACAGGGGGCAGGACGCAGCGGGCATCGTGACCAGCGATTCTGACAACATTTGCCACCGTAGGGCCAACGGGCTAGTCCGTGACGTGTTCAGGGGGAGGCACATGGGGAAGCTGCTCGGTTCTATGGGCATCGGCCACGTTAGGTACCCCACCGCTGGATCCAATTCGGCCGCCGAGGCTCAGCCGTTCTACACCAATACCCCTTTTGGAGTGAGCATCGCCCACAACGGCAATCTAAACAACACGGCTGATATCATCAGTGGCCTTCTGGAGTACGATCACCGACGAATCAACACAAGCTCGGACTCCGAGGCCCTGCTCAACCTCTTCGCTGCCGAGATACAGCGTTCGGTGAATGGTCGGCAGGGGGGCATGGGGGCGCTATCAGAGGACGACGTCTTCCGCGCGGTCGAGCGAACGCACATTAGGGCCGAAGGCAGTTATAGCGTCGTTTGCCTAGTGACAGGTTGGGGATTGGTGGCGTTCCGTGACCCAAACGGCATCAGGCCGCTGTTCATAGGAAAGAATGATGCTGACGGCTTCCCAGCGGTCCTGGTGGCATCGGAGAGCGTCGCGTGCAAGGCCCTTGGGTTCGAGCCCGAGCGCGACGTCGCTCCCGGAGAAGCGGTCATAGTCAGGATAGATGGCTCGTTCCACTCCAAAGTCTGTCATCCGAATCCCGTGCACACGCCTTGTGTGTTCGAGCAAGTCTACTTCGCTAGGCCGGATTCGACCATCGATGGAATCTCCGTTCACGCGGCTCGCCTTAGGATGGGGGAGGCCCTCTCCAGGAGCATTCGCAAGTCAATGCCAGACCACGGAATCGAAGCCGTAATCCCGGTTCCGGATAGCGGTAGGATCGCAGCGCTCGGACTTGCCAGCGAGCTCGACGTCCCATACCGTGAGGGCTTCGTCAAGAATCGCTACATCGGCAGAACCTTCATCATGCCCGGACAGAGGTTGAGGAAGGACTCGGTCAGGAAGAAGCTCAACACCATCGACGAGGAGTTCCAAGGTAAGACCGTGCTGATTGTTGATGACAGCATCGTGCGTGGCAACACCTCTCGTAGAATCGTCCAGATGGCTAGGGAGGCGGGCGCGACCAAGGTCCTCTTCGCCTCCTCCTCACCCCCAATCGTCCACCCCAACGTCTACGGGATAGATATGCCTGCACGAGGCGAGTACGTAGCATATGGCAAGGAGGTCGACGAGATATGCGAGGTGATAGGTGCTGACTGGCTGATCTACCAAGAGCTCGAGGATCTCGTCGAGGCATGCCTTGGTGGCGGTGACACCCGCCTCGCCAACTTCGACTGCTCTTGCTTCGATGGGGTGTACGTCACGGGAGGAATCACAGAGGATTATCTCCTTATGATAGAGGAAACCAGAGGCGACTCTGTCAGGGGCAAGGCCTCAGTTTGAGAGAAGGCTAGAGAGTTCCTCCTTCAGGACTGGCAGCGCCTCCTCCCATGTAGAGACGATTCCATAGTCGGCAACTCCGAATATTGGGGCGTCCGAGTCCTTATTGATCGCCACGATGAACTTGCTTGAACGCATTCCGGCAAGGTGCTGTATCGCGCCGCTGATGCCGACCGCGATGTACAGGCTGGGGTTTACCGTCTTTCCAGTTTGTCCGACCTGCATGCTGTGAGGAATCTCGTCCCAAGTGTCTACCGCCGCCCTACTGGCCCCTACCGCGGCACCGATGACATCCGCGATCTCGTAGAGATGGGCGAAGTTGGCCGGATCACCCATTCCCCTCCCACCGGAGATGATAATATCCGCTTCTACCACATCGAGCCTTTCGCTGGCCTTGGCGATGGCCTCCCGTACCGCGACGCCGACGTCGGAAGATTGACTGACTGTAGAGACATCTGCATTCCCGCCGTCACCCGCTGCCTCGAAGGCATTCGGCCTCAGGGTCAGAGCGCAGGGAGCAGAGACAGTCACCGTCTCAACCGCCTTGCCTGAGTAGATGCTCCTTGTGACGGTGATGCCAGCTTCGAGTCCTGTCGCATCCTGTATGATTGGGATGCCGCGCATAGCTGCAATCTGCGCTGCGACCTCCCTCCCTGATGGTGCCGAGGCGGCTAGGATGACTCCGTCGGAGGCCAGTGGGTTGAGGGCGGCCGCCCAAGCACCGCTGTCAAAGGTACCGAAGCAGTCCCCTTTGACAGCGATTACCTTGGCAACCCCGCTGATGGAAGCAGCAGTGGCCGCCCCGGTTCCACCCGGGCATAGTACCGTAGGCGTTCCGCCGATGGCAATTGCGGCACCGACGAGCTGCGATGTTACCGGGTGAAGGTCATCCGCGGTGGTTTCTGCGATGATCGTCACGTCCATGCTAGCACCTCAAATTACATTGGCCTCATCACGAAGCTTTGCGACGACCACGGGCACCGAATCAGCCCCTTCGAACTTCTGCCCAGGCGGCTTGACAGGAGGGGGGAAGTGAGACTGCAATGAAACGGAAGAAGTCCCTATTGCCACTCCTAGGTCCTCTGGGGTCACGGTTTCTATCTGCTTCTTCTTGGCCATCATTATCCCGCGCACGTTAGGTCTGCGCAGCTCTGTAGTCCCCTTATCGAAGGTGAAGAGGCAGGGCCTGGATACTGCGACCCGTTCGTCGCCCGTCGGGCTAGCTCGCAGGGCGACGAAACCATCTCCCTCAGCAGACACCTCCGAAACCATGCCTACGCACGCAGCACCGATTAGATGGGATACTCCCGGGCCGGTCGACCCTCCATTGGTGTCGGCAGCCTGCTTCCCGCAGAGTACCACCTCCGATCCGGATTTCTTGACCGCTGCTGCCAGTAGGGACTGTACATGGGTGCTATCTGTTACTCCGTTATCTTGGATGTGAATGAGGGTGTCAGCACCAACGGCTGCAGCATCCGTGAGCATCTTCGAAGCCCTAGCGGGACCACATGTAATGACAATGATATCTCCTCCACCGGCCTCCTTCAGTTGGAGTGCGGCTTCGAGTGCGTACTCGTCGTAGGGGCTCATGGACCACTTGCTGACGGCTGACTCGTCAACCCTGCCACCAGAGACAGAGATCTTGGCAGTGGTGTCGGGGACCTGCTTTAGGAGGACAGCAATCGACACGAGACATGGAAATGTCATTCCTCTATCAAGATTCGCAGTGAGGTTTCACATTGCTCGGGCTCAGAGTTCGCGTGTGAACGCCTGAATGCCAGTGATGTGCCGCCCTAGGATTAGGTTGTGAATGTCATGGGTGCCCTCGTAGGTCTTGACAGACTCGAGGTTCGCCATATGCCGCATCACGGGATATTCGTCCAGAATTCCATTTGCTCCGTGGATGTCCCTAGCCATGCGAGCGATCTCGAGTGCCATGTCGACATTGTTCATCTTGGCCAGCGAGATCTGCTCGGGCGTCCAGGTCCCGTCGTCCTTCTTATTGCCTAGGTGGTACGCCAGCAACTGGCCCTTGGTGATCTCACGAAGCATCCAAGCCAGCTTGTTCTGCACCAGTTGGAACGAGGCGATGGGGTGGTCGAACTGGATCCGGCTGAGCGCGTACTCCCTGGCCGAGCTGAAGCAGGACTGGGCCGCGCCCACTGCTCCCCAGGAGATTCCGTATCGTGCGTTGTTGAGGCAGCTGAACGGCCCCTTAAGCCCCTCTACGCGGGGCAGGATCCGGTCCTTTGGTATCCTGCAGTCTTGGAATACTAGTTCGCTGGTTACACTGGCCTTGAGGGAGTGCTTCCCCCTCATCTCGGGGGCGGTAAAGCCTGGGTCTTCCTTCTCTACGATGAAACCGTGGATAACACCGTCGAGTTTCGCCCAGACGATGGCCAGATCGGCTATGGTGCCGTTGGTGATCCACATCTTGGCG
>JAYZLU010000084.1:0-6183 GCA_036153975.1 Thermoplasmatota archaeon
GCCTTGGCCGTGCGCAAGAGCTGCTCGGCCTCACGCAGCGAGCCGTGCTCTGCCTCCCTAGATGCGAGGTCGTAGAATCGCCTGGGTCCCTCTGGGACGTCGGACACGCGTTCCGCACGTTCGATAGCCTCCTTGGCGTCGTCACGGATTGCTCCGAGATCCTCGCTCAGGGCGAGGATGCGCGCTGCCTCGCGCTCTGCCTCTGCAAGCATCAGCATACCCCTCTCAGGGTCGTCCCAACCCTCCTCGCGGGCGGACTTGAGCAGCGAGGCAGGCTGCTGCATACCGAGATTCCTAGATCGGAGCTCCAGCAGGCGCACCTCTGACTCCTTGAGGCGCGAGCGAAACGCCTTGCGTTCGTCGTGAAGGTCGTCCTTGGCCAGCAAATCCGGGACAATAGTAGCCAGCGAAGGGACGACGACGATTCCCCAAGCCAATGGATTGGTTGTCGAAAAGAGGACGGGGAGCGCGATACCGAGGCCGGCGAGGGAGGTCAGCCCCCTCCAATGCCGCGACTCGAGGGTCGCACCTAGAATCAACCGAGAAGAACTCCACAACGCGAGGACGACGACGAGCATGATGGCTAGGGGCAGCAATTCAGCACCCCGGCCATGCTGAATCGCCGTGAAAGCGAGCAGAGGGGGCCATGACACGTTTCCTGCGGTAGCGATTCTCAAGCGCTCTCTCGGGCCGAACTCAACCAGATCGGGGAGCAAGATTGCTGCTGAGAACATCAACACCACAGGTCCGAGCCTCAACAACGAGTCGGACTCGCTGTCCATCGATCCCAGTAGCCACCATGCTCCAGCAACCACTAGCAGCAAGGTCCCCGCTAAGGCTGCTGTCTCCACGCGTCTGCGATGCTCTGCGATGACCCTATCGGGGTAGTCTGGAAGCATGACCACACCATTTGGTGTCACTGAGGGGGTCAATAGGTATGCGGTAGGCTGCGCGATGCCGAAATCACGAATCCGCAGACGATTTCCCTATGGCGTACAGCATGGCGATGGTGAGCAGCAAGGCCACGACCAATGTGCCCGACTGGAAGCCCTCGCTCGCTAGGGTGCCCTGATTAATGCTGTATTCCAGCGGGATGACGCCGTTGGTTCCGGCAATGGCGCTGTCCCACTCGACTTGGAGGCCTTCGAGACTCTCGTTAGCGGGGATAAACGCGAATTCTATGGTAGAGGGGGTCGCGCCGCCTTCCAGCGTGGCGCCTGGGAAGTCCTCGTACCTGCTGCAGTTGCCCCCGAGGCAAACCCTCGCGAAGGCTGGGTCGGAGCCCTGGTTCTCAATCAGGACAGTGAAGGTCACACTGCTCCCTATGTCGGCCCCTCCTGAGTGCGACTTGTCGATGACGACGAGATGCGCTCCCCTCATCGGGTGAACGGTGAGGTCGTACGACTCCGTCCTGGTGTTGCCGGAAGAGTCGGTAGCCGTCGCGATCACCTCGTGATCACCGAGACCGAGGGAGGTGTTCTCAAGCTCAATAGTCTCGATGCTGGACCAACCCCCATTGGTAACCAAGTCTGCACCATCTAGGGAGACTGACCAAGTGAGGTCATCGATTGCATCGAGGTCATCGAACGACTTTGAGAATACCAGTAGGATCTCGTCGTTCTCGTGGATCTCGTCATCTGGCTCGAACAGGATCCCATCCATCGCTACGTCCATCATGATAGTTGGAGGGTTTGCATCCAAGACTCTGATGGTCCACTCTTGGAAAGCGATGTTTCCCGCATCGTCAGACAGTTGTAGGAGCATGCTCAGCATAGTGGGGTCCTTGGATTGGTGCCTCTCGTCTATGCTGAGATGGGCCCCATTCACCTCGGCACCCTGATTCGCTGTGAACTGGAAGGTCTTCTGCTGAACGCCATACTGCCTCCAGCCCTCGGAGATGTTCGTGAACAGCTCCAGCTTCACGGGAAGTCCCAGTTCGTCGGAGCCGTTGACATCGAAGACCAACTCACTGCCGGCATCCACCTCAATGACGTACTCAGAGAGGTCGTGCACTCGCTGCTCGGAGTCAGTGACGACCAACAGGCCCCCGGTCCACTCCGGTGGGACGCCATCGATCCCGACGTTGTCGTACCAGTGCGAAGCCAACCCATGGGAGTCGGTGCACGATGCGGCTACGCTCGCGACGTCGCCATGGGAGAAGCCGTGATCAGCGGGAGAGAACTCGAACCACGGGTTCTGGAACGTGGAGAGAAGCGACTCGTTCTTGCTCACGGACCACTCTATGACTGGTGACTCCAAAGGCCCGTCGTTGCACACGGCGGAGAACGACGAGGGTCTATCGAGGGCAACGGAAGAGGAGGTGGCTGGGAATCTCGATGCAGATATCGAAGGTGGAAAATTCTCGCCGATGGTGATTCTGATGTTGTAGGCCACGGGAGCTTGGGTGCGATTGACAGTGAAGTTCCGCGGCTCGCCGCTGAATATCTCGATCATCGGACTGAACTGGACCTCCCAGTTCTCGGGCAGGGTGATGCTGAGGGGCAACTCCTCGATGAGAGCACCGACTCTAGGAAGATCGAGCACCCTCATGGTCCGACCGTCGGTCACACCGGTCAGGTCCGCTGACTCGGACCAGCCCCAAGTTCCGTTCGTAGCATTGACTGGTCCGGTCAAAGGTGACACGACGGATACCTCGTTGCCTGAAGGTGCGTTCATGGGAACGTAGTCGAATGTGCAGCAGCCGCCTACAGCAGCATCTGTCCAGTTCCTCGCCGAGGCTACCATGGCGGCGAAATCGTCCGCTTCCGAGGAATCTACCCAGCCATCGGAGTCGCCCAGATAAAGGTCAATCTGCGTCCTGAGGCCGAGTGACTGGTTCTCAAGCAGGTCTGTGCCGTAGTCATCGGACACGGTCGCCTGTGCGAACCACGTAGCTGACAACGAGGATCTTGCTGCGATGGGCGCGCTGAAGTTCAGGAATGCCTGGCCCTGGACCGTGTAATTCCCGTTGTAGGCGGTCGAGGATTGGAGAGCGTAGGAGTCATGCAGTGGAGGAGCGTCTCGACTGGTGTCTTGAGCCACCAGAACTGTCGATGAAGCCATTATGAAACACAGCACAAAGCAGACTATGACAGAACGATCCATCCCTTCCACCTATGATCCGCCGCCATGGATGATTGTTGAGCCATCGAAATCGATGCCTAGGGGCAAGAGCCCAATAGCAGGCCCCAGCTCTTGGGTGAGCCTGTCCCTGAGGCTGGCATGGCCGTGGACCAGAAAGAAACCCCCGGCGCCAGCGCCCAGGAGCTTGGCACCGCTCGCACCTAGGCCCATGATGCGGTCATACAGAGAGTCAATCTCAGTGTTGCTTACGCTGGGCGAGATGCCACGTTTGTTGAGCCACGCCTCGTTGAGGAGTGCACCAAGAGCCGTGAGTTCTCCTGACTCCAGCATCGTTCGGGCCCCGTCCGCCTGCGTTCTAATAGCGCGCAGTCGAGCGAGTTTGTCGTCGGAGTCGTCCGATGCCTCGTCGAGCACCCTGCTGGCGCTGCGAGTGAGGCCGGTGTAGACCAGAGTGAACTCGTCTCGGATGGCGTCGATGGTCTGGTCGCTGAGTCCGACTGGCTCAACGAGGACGCCGTCGGGGCCGAAGCTGATCGAGTTGGCCCCACCGAAGGCGGCGGCGTACTGGTCCTGGCGGCCGATTGGGGCGCCGAGGACGTCTATCTCGATGTGACATGCCTCCTCAGCTAGCTGGTCCTTGGAAGGCTGTCTTCCTATGAAGGCGTGCAGCGCGTTGAGCAGCCCCACTGTCACCGATGACGAGGAGCCCAGTCCGGTGCCACGACCCGGTATGTCCGCGATGGTGGTAATCTCCACCCCGGAGGTGACTCCGGTGAGGCGCATAGCCTCCCTCACGAGGTCGTGTTGCACGTCGTCGAGGGCGTCTACGATCTCCATCGAGGAGTAAGAGACTCTGATGCCGTCGTCGAACCTCGGGTTGAGCGTTACGTACACATGCCGATCCATGGCTATTGAGGTCACCCTGCCTCCTGACGGCTCGACGAAGGCGAATTCGTCTACGTCGGTGCCGCCGCCGCAGAACGAGACCCTGACGGGGGTCCGGCTGATTATCATCGAGCCCCGGGGACGACGTGTTCCTCATCAAGACGCCGGTATGGCGTCAAATCGTGACTCAATACCGATGGTAAGGCATATGAGAGGGGCGCTGCCGCGTGGGGCAGGAGAGGCATGGGCGACGTAGTGACGATGAACGATCTCACCAACGATGAGATCATCTCGATTCTCGACGCCGCTGAGCGTCTCTTACCTGTCGCCAAGGGCGATGTGTACCTGCCACTGCTGGAGGGCAAGGTACTGGCGAACATGTTCTTCGAGAACTCTACTAGAACCAGGATGTCCTTCGAGAGTGCCATGAAGCGACTCGGGGGCTCAGTGCTCAACTTCAGCTCAGTCGGAACTTCGGTTGCGAAGGGAGAGACCCTGTATGACACGATGAAGATGATAGAGGGGTACGCCGATGTCGTCGCAATCCGCCATTCTAGGCAGGGGGCGGCCCAGTACGGTGCCGATGCGGTGGACATACCGGTCCTGAACGCAGGAGACGGCGCGGGGAACCACCCCACGCAGACCCTCCTCGATCTGTTCACGATCCGCCATACCCACGGCTCTCTCGAGGGGCTCAACGTGATCCTCGTGGGAGACCTGCGCTACGGGCGCACTGTCCACAGCCTCTCGCACGCCCTGGTTCGCTTCGGGGCCAGCCTCACCCTAGTATCACCGAGCACGCTGAGGATGCCGGACGAGATCGTCTCGGACCTCCGAGCCCACGGGGCTGAGGTCACGGAGACCGATTCTCTATACGACCAGATTGCTGTTGCGGACGTGATTTACATGACTAGAATCCAAAAGGAGAGGTTCCCAGACGAGGACGAGTATGTCAAGGTAGCTGGGATCTACAAGCTGGCGGCCTCTGACCTAGCGGGGGCCAAGGAGGGCATGGCAGTGATGCATCCCCTTCCGAGGGTGGACGAGATCGATCCCAGCGTTGACTCCACGGATTACGCTCGTTACTTCCAGCAGGCCTTCAATGGAGTCCCGACCCGCATGGCGCTGCTCTGTAGAAGCCTCGGCGTCGACGTGCCGAAGAAGGTGAAGTGATGACCGAGATGCGTAGGGTTACTGCTATTCGCAACGGAACAGTCGTCGACCATATCCCCGCTGGCCACGCCCTCCAAGTCATCCAGATGCTTCGAATAGACATGACCAGGACGACCCCCGTGTCCCTAGTGATGAACGTGCCCAGCGACAAGCTAGGGCGCAAGGACGTCCTCAAGGTCGAGGACCGGGAGCTGAACCAAGAGGAACTGGACAGATTAGCCCTGATTGCCCCGACTGCCAGCATCGCCATCATTCGCAACCACGCGGTTGCGGAGAAGCTGAAGGTCGAGCTCGCTGACGACCTAATCAACATCGCCAGCTGTTCGTTCTCTAACTGCATCACCAAGAACGTCCGCGAGCCCCTACCACAGAGGCTGCGCGTAATCAGCCGAGACCCGTTGGAGGTCAGGTGCTACTACTGCGGGCGCGACCAAGACCTTGAGGAGCTCATCGAGAACATCATCTAGCCGAATCAATCACTAGGGACTGCTTCAGGAAGTCTCTACCAGCCACTGCCTCATCGTGCAGGCCTGACAGACGTCCTTGCTAGTGATCTCCCCGCACTCAGCGCACCGGTTGACCCCGTGCTTGGCTTCAGGATGTGCCTCGCGGTGCAGACTGCGGATCTGGTCGAGCGAGTGTAGAAGGCCGTGGCGCGCGCCGGGGGTCTGCGACTCCAGATTGGCAACCACAGCCCGGCTCCGCTGGCGCATTGCGCCGGGTGCGTGAGGGCACTCCCCGTGGTAGACCGGCAGTCTGCTCTGGATAGCGTGAGCGTGGATCTCCTGCTCGGGAACCCAGCGCAGCGGGACTATCCGTGGAGCGATGCCGTCTATCGGTGCTTGAGTGTGCGGGGCTAGCCTGACCGAGCGGTCGATCTCCCCCTTCTGGAAGTTCATCAGTATGGATTGAGCCATGTCGTCGAGGTTGTGACCCAGCGCCATCACGTCTGCGTCGACCTTCTCGGCCAGCGCGTTGAGGCTCTGGCGGCGGAACACTCCGCAGTATGAGCAAGGCATCAGGCCCTTGGCCTCGACGTGG
>JAYZLU010000085.1:0-7715 GCA_036153975.1 Thermoplasmatota archaeon
GTGTTGACGAAGGCGTCCACGGGGTAGAAGTCAATTAGTTCCGGGCCGACGTGGTCGAGTGCAAGCAGATACCCCTTACGACCGTGCTTCTCGAGAAGGCGTTTCATGCGTATGGCGAGGTTGCGCCGCATTTGCCCCGGCTTCTCGCCGATCAGTATGCCGAACGAATTCGACCTATCCACTGCCATGATCAGGCCGAAGCGCTGCCGCAGTATTCGTTCGATTCGCTCAAGGGACATCTCGGTGGCATCGCCCGTGTAGGGATCCAGCATTGCCAGCGGCTTGCCGGTGTGAAGCACAAGGCCGATGGGATGGAAGTCCCCTGACCCGAGGAAGAGGTAGTGTCCTATTGACGGATTATCACCTGAGTAGTTGCATCCTAGGACCTGCCCGGGGAAGCTGAGCCTGTCTCCGCCAACCGGGATTTCGACCACGTAACCGGATTTTTCCAGGCGCTCCTTGTATTCGGGGAGCAAATGCAGGTGTTGAATCGAACCTACTCGGCCGCGCTTCGCTCCCTGGAGGGGTGCGATCCTCCCGATCGCATCGAGGAAGCGACCCTTAGCGGAGGAGCCATCCAGCTCCACTTCTTCCCTAGCCGACTCCAAGCGAGATTCTGCTACTGCGCGATGTTGAGCTATGATGGGGAGGACTGGATTCAGTTCTGGGTCGCCCTCATAGGTAACAGGGATGAATTGGGTCGGCATCCCCGAGTCGATGTTCATCTGGCTGTGCCCCATGTGGGCAACCAACTCGACACCCATCATGCTCATCTTGTCATGGACAAGATCACAGGCGCCGTAGCAGGGGTCTGCTGCGAGTACCACCTTTGCATCAGACTCGTCCTCTATTTGGTCCATCATCTCAAGAGCTTGTATTTTGAGGCCCTCCGGCACTTGGAGTGCGACTAGGCGGTGATCATTGGACTTGATGCGCTCTACCAGTTCATCGAGTTGGAAATCGTGACGCTCTAGATCCACGGCAATCACTCGATAATCTCGACCTTTCCATCCACGATATCGATTCTAGCCAGTGTGCTAATGGGCCAGTTCGGCCGCTCACGGGCAAGCCGCTCGCGCCCTTCGCCCTTCTCGATGGCTACTATGATGCCCTGCAGCACGGCCCCCATCTCCTCCAAGGCCTCTAGGAGTGGTTCAAGCGTCCCTCCGGTGGATATGACGTCATCCACGATAAGGAGCCTCTCTCCCGGCCAGATGTCATTGATGTAGGCGGTCGACTGCGAGTATCCCGTGGAGACATCGACTCCGACTTCGCCTTCCATTCCGTAAGAGCGCTTTCGGATGACTACGGTGGGCTTGCCCGTAGCATCACCAACCGCCGCCAGAAGCGGCAGACCCATCGCCTCAACGCTGACTATCAAGTCCACCTTGGACCAATCGACCATTTCCACTATCAGATCACAGGTGGCGCGTAATACATCGGCATCCATGCGGGGTATTCCGTCTGAAATCGGGTGGATGAAGTAGGGGTAATCACCCTTCCAAATCACCGGTGCGCCTCGAAGCGACTCTTGCAGGACGGTCAGCGGATCCGAAGGCGACATTGCCCCGCAACCTCAGACTAGGCCCTTCAAATGCTCGGCGCCCTCGACGACCTTGATTGTGCATGGCGTAGGGAATTTGCATTTGGCCTTGCGCAGGGCCTCACGGGCAGCTGGATAGTGCTCACGTTCGGTCTTGATGGAGATCAGCGTCTGGTTCTTCTGAACCCTAGCTGCTGTTCCGACGTTCTTCCCGTAGGAGAGGCGCATTCCCTGGGATACCCTGTCCGCTCCTGCGCCGGTAGCCTGCTTGTTCTCCCTTAGGATCTGGTGGGGGTAGGTGTGCATTCTGAGTGCGTATCCTTGCGCGGTGGCACTATCCCGGACGGTCGAGTTGGCTACCTGCCTAGCCGCCTCTAGCGCCGAGTCGCGAATCTGGCATGCGTTGTCAGCATACAGCTCCAAGACGACCTCGAATCCCCCAGCCTCGGACTTCTTCCTGTTACCCATGTGGTAACGCAGGATCCTGTTGTTCGGAACACCGCCCGAATACTCTCGTCGGGTGAATGACTGCCCCTTTATCTGCCGGTACATCTTAGCAGGCTTGCGTGCCACTCAAACACCTCGTTGGCGCCCCACCGACATTCTGTATTTAACCATGAGGCCACGTTAGGGGCTCTCTTTCAATCGGTTCTCAGCCTCTCGCTTTCGCGTTGGACCTCACGAACCCCAACCACGATGAGCACAAAGCCAACCAACATCGAGGCCCCGATGCTTTCGTCGAGCAGTGCCCATCCGGTTAGAATTCCGAAAACCGGCACTAGGAAGACATACGATGCCGCAGTGGTCGGACCGAGCCTGTCTATGCCCATCGCGAACCAGACGTAGGCGAGGGCGGTGGAGAACGCACCGAGATAGATGATAGAGATCCACTCGACGGTCGTGGGCAAGGGTAGCGACGAGCCCCAAAGCTCGTACAGCATCCAAGGCGTCAACATCACCCATCCTGCGAAGGAGTACCAGATCACAATCTCGAGGGCCGATGCCTCTGCCTCGCCTCGCCGGCTCTCCATTATGCGTTTGGTCAGGTTGGTCGTCGTTGCCCACGACAGGGCCGCGAACACTATAATGGCGCCACCGAGCAGGCGATGCTCGAACGGAATTTCCACATTGGGACTCCAGCCCACTACCGTGGCCACTCCCGCCATCCCCAGAAGTAATCCCAATGCCATTTTCCTTGAGATGGGCTGACCAAGCATCGGTGCTGCAAGGAGCACGGTGAAGACCGGATTGATTGGGATGATAAGAGAAGCGTCTCCCGCAGCGGTCCACTTCATCCCGTGCATGAACAGCAATTGGTAGATCATGACTCCGAAGAATCCGATCCAGAGCACCGACACCCAGGTCCTGGGGTCTGGCGGCAGGGCTCTGACTCTCTCGTCGGTCAGCGACTTGTAAGCGCACCACGCGAAAAACATCACCACCACCACGGCGTACCTCAGCCATGCCGCGGTCGCTGGGTCCAGAGTGGCCGGCCTTTCGGAATCCAGCCCACTGCTGAGGATTCTCCCCACTGCCCAGGAGGAACCCCAGATGATGACTACCAGCAGGAGGAGGAAGTGGGTTACTATGTCCCCGCCGCTCTTAGACATGCTACTCGCCCAACCCAGTCAATCTCTCGATGAACTCGGGATCGGTGACGGCGCTCGCCCCAGGATTGATGATGGTGCCCCCGACCTTACTGGCCAGCACCGCCGCCGTCATCACGAGACGATGGTCTCCATGCGTCTCGACCGGCTTCTCTGGCTTCTCCGGGAACTGTCCCCCTGGAATCTCGATGCCATCATCCGTCGCTCTTGACGACATGCCAAAGGCAGCCAGCATCTCGACCGTTGTGCGTATCCTGTCCGACTCCTTTTCACGAACATGCCTTGCGCCCACGATGCTTCCGCCATTACCTATGGCCATCAGTGCCGCAGCAGGACTGATGATATCGCTGGCATCGCGCAAATCGACTCTTCTCCCGTCCGTGTTCCCTAAGCTTTCGATCGCCTCGGCTATCATGGCGTCCCCAGGGGGGATTTCGATCTTGGACCCAGTACCGAAGAGTCGACCGAAGAGCATGGACATCGGCACAAGGCTCGCCTCCCCATAAATCAAGACCCTGTCTGGAGCAATCACTCTCCAAGGGTCCAAATGGAGAATCTCTTCATTAGGGACATTAGGTGAGCCACATGCCTCGCAAATCTCCATAGTCAGGTGACTGTATCCACGACTCACCGGCTCTCCTGTCAGCAGTATCTCCGTGCCTTCGGGGAAACTAGGTGAAGCGAGCAAGAGGGCTGTCAGCGGTTGGCTGGAAGACGATTGGTCAAGATTCGCCCGCTTAGGCTGGATCCGGCCAGTCACCGTGCAAGGCAGCCTTTCTGATGAGATTCGACAGCCCAACCCTGTGAGCACGGAGGATAAACTGGACGCATCGCGCCCCCTGAGGGACTCGTCACCATCAATGGTCACGGGCAGTGGCATTCCCGCAGCGATGGTAGTCATTATCCGTGCTGTCGTCCCCGAGTTCCCGCAATCCAAGACCCCATCCGGAATAGAAAGACCGTTCTTCGCCCCCCTGACAACCCATGACCCATCTCCTCGCTCGATTCCGGCTCCCATCATCTCCAAGCACCTCCCCATTGAGGCAATGTCCTCCCCTGGCACTCCTTCGAAGGCAATTTCGGTGATGCCTTCGGATTGCGCAGCGAGTACGAGCCATCTGATCATGTGACTCTTGGATGGCGGGAGTCTCCAATGGACTGCATCAGGCGCCTCAATCGACTCGATTCGAAGCACGGCCCCGGCAGCGGTCCCGCTCTGTTGAATGCTCGCATCGCTCCCTATTGGCGAATCCAGTCGCCGAAGTCGCACGACCCGTCCCATGACTTCGCCCTCTCGTCGATGATGCTCCGCTTCAGGGTCTCTTCTAGAGTGCCGTGCATCTTCACTAGGTTCCTCCTGTGGAGTAGCTTCGGGCTGAGTCCGGGCAGTAGAACTGCCACGGCCCTAGGGACCCTCCCTGGGTAGACTTCGTTGACGTGCCTGACGATGTTGGTGGTGCAAGTGTTGGTGACCGTGTTGTACCACTCTGGTTTATCGCTGAGCTTGTTGGTCCGATGGAGGTACGACTCCAGCATCCTCCTCTCGTTGCCCGGGCCCAGTATGACAGCCTCGAACAGATGCGTTACAGAGTTCCTCCTGCAACGAGTCCTGACGCCTATTGCGTCGCGTTCCGTTGCCCACGTATAGATCAACTCGTACTGCCTGAAGAGGCCCTTGACCGGGTGATATCTCTCTCCCTTCTCCCTGCGTACCTCGATAGAGCAGGCGAGGCGCCTTCCATCCTCGAATTCGAAGCTTAGTATCGTGTGTGCCATCTGCCTTCGTGTGGGATCGAAGTACTCTAGGACGAACCATATCTTTGTAACCTGATCGAGCCTGAATGTCAGGTCATTCCAGCGCTCGTCGAAGTCTCGCGTACTCCTCCAGTCGAAGTCCCTGACGTTCCTGACCGTTACCTCATCACCGTCGAACTCTGCAGTAGTCACCCTTTCGTTGTCGTTGACCCAAGACCTGTCATTGGATGGTTTCAGACGAAGGTGCCTCAATACCACCCAAGCGAAAATCACGGCAACTATCCAGAAGAGCGCTATTGCAGCAGGGCCAAACGGCCCCCCGGAGATTAGAGAAGAGGTGGTTGTCACACCTTCTTGAATGTGAGTGGGCGGATGAATCCTCCCATTTCGGGGTGGCGCGGCAGGGGAGATTCGAACTCCCGAGGTGAGACACCACTGGATTAGCAATCCAGCGCAATGGCCAGGCTATGCGACTGCCGCAGCGGTCCGACGATATTCGCTCCCTGCTTAAGTCGAGCGGTCCGTCTATTCTTCCTCTGAAATTTCATCCACGGCATCTTGGGGGTCGACGAGTTCGGAGGGCAGCCTAGCGACGAACACTATTTCGTCCACGTACCCCGTGCGGTCGGCGTTCCGCAGTTCCATGATGCGAGTTCCCTTGGTGACCTTGCCGAGGGTTTCCTTGGTCTGCCCCGATACCATTCTGATCATCATGCCGGATTCAGTTAGCATGAACAACTGGTCTTCAAGATCAGGAATCTGACGAACGCTGACGATGTGGTCATCATCACTAAGTGACATAGTCCGTACTCCCTTGGTGCCCCTGTTTGTGCGTCGGTAGCCATCCCTGACATTGACTATCTCGCCCTCTTCATCGTGGACATCGCTCCCGGCCTCGTCGGTCAGAGGAATCATCTCGCCCGAACCAAGCCTGCTGCGCTTGGCCATGCCGTACTTGGAAATCGTGAGAACGCTGGTGTTGAAGTCCTCTGTGACGATCATCCCGATTACATGGTCTCCTTCCCTCAGATTCATCCCTGAGACTCCCTGACTCACCCTCCCCTGCACTCTCACTACGTAGGTGGTCATGGTCTCGCCAGATTCGGAGGAGATTCGTGTCCTCTTCTCGGCCGGCTTGAACCTGCAAGCATTTCCGCGGGCGGAGACCAGCACCACGTGATCGGAGTCGGTGGATGGCCTCACAGTGACTAGGGTGTCGTTCTGGCCTTCGGCGAATCTTAGGGCGTACTTGCCGTTGCGGTTGATCTTGACGTACTCGGATAGCCTGCTCTTCTTGATCCTCCCCTTCGATGTGGCGAACATGAGGTAACTGCCCTCTGGGTTCTCGACGAGGCTCCGACTGAGGGGGAGAATTGAGACGACCCTCTCTTCGTCTCTGATACCTCGTAGGAGGTTCCGGATATGCGTCCCCCTGCCGTAGCGGCTGGCGGAGGGCGTCTCCCAGGCCCTGAGGCCATAGACGCGCCCCATGTCGGTGAAGACGAGCAACCTGTCTTTGGAGAAGCAGGTGACTATCTTGGAGGGCGTGTCCTCGTCTTTCGTAGCTACTCCTTTCAGGCCCTTTCCGCCTCTGTTCTGAAGTCGGAAGGCCTCGACGGGCAGGTGCCGGATGTAGTTGTCCTGGGTCAGGGAGATGACGATCGCCTGCTCAGCGACGAGGTCCTCCCTGTCCATGGAGAGGGGCATGGGGTCGATGTGGGTCCTACGCTCGTCGCCGTGACGATCCACGAGTTCGTCGAGTTCCTCGATTATGATGCTCAAGCGTCGAAACCTGCTACTGAGAAGGTCTTGGTAGTCATCTATCGCCTCATTGATCTTAACGAGCTCCTCAGCGACCTCATGGACGTTCAGCTTGGTCAACTGGTAGAGCCGACGTTCTGCGATGGCCTTGGCCTGCTTGTCAGAGAAGTCGAAGCGCTTGATCTTCGGATACTTCTCATCGCCACGAAGATACTGCTCGAAATGGTCTCGTGACTCCGAGTTCCTCCCTACCTCGATGATTTCTGACATGCGCTTCTGCGCACGCATGAGTCCGTCGAGGATATGCGCCCGGGCTTCGGACCTGTCAAGTTCGAACTGCGTCCTGCGCTCGACCACGGACTCCCTGTGTCTAACATGGGTGTGCAGAATCGTCCTAAGGTCGAGCTGGACGGGCTCGCCCTTCAATATCCCCATCATGTTGGCGGAGTACGACTCCTGCAGTCTGCTAGACCGGTACAGCTGGTTTAGGACAGCGTGGGGATCGGCGTTCTGCTTGATCTCGATAACCACGCGAATCCCCTCCTTGCTCGATTCGTCCCTGATGTCGCGAATCCCCTTGACCGACTCATTCTGAACCAAATCAGCGATTCCCTGGAGCATCGGGGCCTTCTTGACCTGATAGGGAATCGAGGATACTACCAGTCTCTTTCCCCTCGAGTCATCAATGACTTCGACGTCCGAGCGAACGTGGAAACGCCCGTTCCCCGTCCTGTACATGTCTACGATGCCGTCGATCCCTAAGATTGTGGCTCCAGTAGGGAAGTCCGGGCCCTTGAGATGTTCCATGTACTCCAGCGCGTCGATCTTAGGGGGGTTGTCGAGGCCGATCTTCCGATTCTGCTCGATCACCCTCTCCACGTGGAACTTGATAGCTGCGGCGACCTCGTTGAGGTTGTGCGGGGGAATCTTGGTGGCCATACCGACGGCGATGCCATCGCTGCCGTTCAGCAGAAGGTTGGGCAGTCGTGCTGGCAGCACGGTGGGCTCGATCTCGGTGTCATCGAAGTTAGGCTCCATGTCTATGGTGT
>JAYZLU010000086.1:0-3563 GCA_036153975.1 Thermoplasmatota archaeon
ACTGCCCAGACAGTCAAAACTACCAACATCAGAATGGATAGGGCGACAATAGGGGTTTGGAACAGCTTCACGCTCTTTATTCCGATGACGTTGACGATTGAGATCAGAGCCAACATGCCGAGCGCAGCCTCGAGATCGGTGATGTCGGTGCCAACCCACTCTTGGACGAACATTAGGTAGGCAGAGAAGCCAATCAGAGCAAAGGCGGCCTTGAGCATGAAGGACGCCCACAGGGCCAGACCAGTCATGGTGCCAATCATCGGGCCGAAGGTTCGCTCGACGAATACGTAAGACCCCCCCGAAGTCGGCATTGCGGAGGCCAACTCACTCTGACTCAATGCACCGGGAAACACTACCAGCGCAGCGAGCACATAGGCCAGCCAAACGCCTCCACCAACCATTCCGTAAGCGAGTGCTGGAAGTACGAACAGGCCGCTTCCTATCATTGCCGAGAGTGAGATGATGATCACGGAGAACAGACCGAGCCTGCGCTCGAGAGTCTCGGAGACGACTTCTATTGGCGTGAGGACGATGCCCACAAGATCCTTTGGACCCAGGGGGCTCATGCCTTGGCGGCCTCAACCGCCCCAGTTGAAGGTTCTCCCGGACCCAACAGGTTAGATAGTTCGGCGCGAGCGGGCGCCCATGAGCGACACTGTGGAGCAGGACAGCGTTACGACGGTTCACTACACCGGGACGTTCCTGGACGGGGAGGTCTTCGACAGCAGCGATGGAGGCTCCCCGCTTGCCTTCCTAGTGGGCCATGGCAACATGATCGCGGGCTTCGAGCAGGAGCTGATGGGCGCGGCGGTGGGAGAGAAGCGCGAGTTCACGCTGACTCCCGATCGCGCCTACGGCGAGCGTGACGAAGATGCGATACAGCAGATGGAGAGGAGCCTGTTTCCCCAGGAACTGGAGCTCGAGGTCGGCATGGTCCTCGCCGCTCATAGCGACCAGGGTCCCGTCCAGTTGGCTATCAGCGCCATCGATGGCGACATGGTCACCGTGGACTTCAACCACCAGATGGCCGGAATGACCATCTGTTTCAGCGTCGAGGTTGTGGAGGTCCGCCCCGCTACCGCGGACGAGATAACGCACGGCCACGCACACGGCCCAGACGGCCACCATCACCATTGAGCCAGATGGGGCCGAATCGTTATTCCCTCGGCCACCGACTGCCAGACCAACGATGAGGAAGACCGCGCTGCTTCTCGCCTCGCTCATGCTAGCGGGCTCGCTCGGTGGCTGCCTCGGGTTCGATGGAGGCAGCGGCCTCTTCGGGGAGGACGAGCCCAAGGAGCCGCTGAGGCTCAATCACATCCAGATGAAGGGCACCCACAACTCGTACCACATCGAGCCGCTGGTCTCTCCCACGAGGGAGTACATGTACACTCACGAGCCGTTGGACGTCCAGAGTTCCCAGCTCGGCGTCAGGCAGTTCGAGATCGATGTCTGGTGGGACCCGCGTGGCCAGCTGTACGTGTACCACAACCAGTACGACTCGGGGACCACCTGTCTCACCTTCGAGGACTGCTTGGCAACCCTGCTCGAATGGTCGGAGTCCAATGGGGGCCACCACCCCCTGTTCGTCTGGGTCGAGCCCAAGGACTGGCCTGAGCAGGCCACGGACGTCACCACTACGCTGGAGCTGTCGGGGCTGCTGGAGGACATCGAGCAGGAGATCTCCCAGTTCTGGCCTCGCAACAAGACGATCACTCCCGATGACGTGCGCGGCGGGTGGCCCACCCTCAAGGAAGGGGTGCTCAACGACGGCTGGCCGCTGCTCGAGGAGAGCCGCGGCAAGGCCGTGTTCGTACTGCTCGCGTCCGGCGAGACCCGCAATCTGTACCTCGAGGATCACCCGGGCCTCGCGGGCGCCCGGATGTTCACGCTGTCCGACGAGTCGAGCGACGAGGCATCGATCTTCTCGCTGACCGACCCGGTGGGCGGTGGCGAGGAGATCACCCGACTCGTCACGGAGGGCTACATCGTTCGCAGCCGCGCCGACAGCGGCGGCGAGGAGGCCGACAACAACGACACAACTCGCTTGGAGGCGGCCTTGGCCGTCGGCGCGCACAGCATCTCCACAGACTACCCCGGGCAGGTGGAGGGCATTGACTACTGGGTCGAGATCCCTAACGGGACCCCCAGCCGCTGCAACCCCATCGCCGCTCCGGCATGGTGCTCGTCCGAGGACATCGAGTCACTAGGTTAGGTGGCCCTCAAAGATTGTCAGACCGCGCGAAGAGCAGTTCCTGGTGACTAAGTTCGCCCCGGATTACGCCTTGGCTACGACCTTCAGCTCGATTGCAATTGAGGTAGGAAGTGAGTCTACTGCGACGGTGGTGCGTGCCGGCAGGGTCTCGGAGAAGTACTCGGCGTAGACCTCGTTGTAACTCGGGAAGTCGCGCTTCATGTCGACTAGGAAGACAAGCACGTCAACCACGTCTTCTAGGCCCAAGCCGTACTCCTCTAGGATGATGCGGACGTTGTTGATGACCGAGTGGGTCTGGGCGCGTATGTCGTAGTCCAGAGGATTGCCTTCAGCATCGCGCACAGGACCGCCGGGAATCTCATTGTCCCCGGGAGTGCGCGGGCCCATGCCGCTGATGAAGATCAGGTTACCCGCTCGGTGGAGGTGGGGATAGGCGCCGACCGCAGAGGGACCTCCCTCGGCGATGAACGGCCCGTCCTGGCTCGTCAGTTTGCCAGCCGCCTTCTTGCCGACGACGGCTCCGACAATCCCGCCAATGGGCCCCCCTACTGCGACTCCAGCTGCAGCGCCGAGCGCGCCGCCAGCGGAGCTGGCTAGCGAGCCCCCAATCTCGTCGTACACCCTCTCGACAGCATCCGCCGGGGCAGATATGATGTCGTCTATGATCTGCTCGCGCTTCTCCTCGGAGGTCAGATCCTCGTCCTCGGACATCACAGCATCCCCTTGGTGAGGACGTCACGGTCACCGTGGTAGAACTCCACGTCGTCCTCGTCGAACTCCTTGTCCCCTACCGAGCCCTCTGCGGGAGTGAGCGCTATCACTGCCCCGCCCGAACCATGCAGGGCCTCGTAGGCCAGCACCTCGCCGGTGTAGTTGTTATGCTGCCCCATCGCCGCAGCCATCCACCACGCCGGCTTGTACGCGACCACCTTCTGCACCCGGATTTGGCCGTGGATCTCACGCGAGAGCTGGCTCAGATCCTCGAGCCTGCCATCCGCGAAGAACTCGAGGATCTTGCGGTTCCACTCGTCGTCCTTGGCGCTGTGGATCCGGTCGTCGGCCGGGTCGATGTGCTCGGTGAACATGCGGTTGGAGAGGCTTGAGACGACAACCACAACCGCCTTCTTACCCTGCGCGGCCAGAGCATCGCGCGCTGCCTTGCCAAGCACGATGGTCTCGGCGCGGTTGGAGTACATGTTGCTCGAGACGATGCAGGACGGCAGTCTGTTGTCGGGATTCAGCAGCTGCAGCGCCACCACCGAACCGGTGTCGATGGGGAATCCGTCGTAGGCCACAGTCCTCGCATGCAGGCCTCGCTTCTCGCAGGCCTCTTGGTAGCCATTGGCGT
>JAYZLU010000087.1:0-4046 GCA_036153975.1 Thermoplasmatota archaeon
GAGAAGGTCAGCGTGTCCCCGATGATGGCATTGAAGCCGACGTTGGGGTCGAGAGTAAGGGTGCCGTTGCCTCGATGGCGCTGCACCGTGACCGCCTCTGACCGGGTGACCAAGTCGATCTCGTGGACGTCGCTGTCGATGAGAATGGAGCGCGCTCCCAGGATATCGTCGTCTTGGATCCAAGCCAGCAGGCCGTGGCTGCCGAGCTCACCGACGCCGACGGAGTCATCGTGGGAATGTCCTGTGTCGAACGTCAGGTGGTAGGAACCGTTCTCGTCGGTCGTGATGTTCTGCACGACCTGTTCCGCCTCGTACCTGAACTGCAGAGCCTGGTCGCTGACCGGCTGGCCTTGGCTTGAGACGTTGATCCACGCTGAGATCTCGATGTCAACCGGCGCTAGGGGGTACTCGATGTCGATTGAGACCTCGGTGTTCCTCTGGGTCTGCTGGTAGGACACCAGCTCGTGCACCGCAGTGAATCCGAAGCTCTGCAGGTATGAGCTCTTGATGTCCCCTCTGATTGCCGGACAGTACCAATTGTAGCCGATTTCGTCACCATCGCTGTTGTAGTTCGTGATGTTGTAGGACTGGTAGCAGCCCGGGTAGGGGACCCCTGAGCCCCCCTGGCTGACCACCTCCCAGCTGGTGGTGTTCGAGTCGCTGGTGTCGTTCGGGATGGGGACGTAGTTGCTGGTGCCGCTGAACTCTATGTCCTGCTCGTAGTCCATCCCCCATGACTCGCCCACGCTGATTGGGAAGTCGTAGTCCTCGAGGGGAGGGGCATAGGTGTTCAGAACCGTGAGCAAGCCTATTTCCTGCCTCAGCCAAGAGGAGCAGCTTCCGAAGAACACTGGATCGAAGTAGACGTCGATGGTGGCCTCCTGGGTGTGCGTGGCGAGGTCCGAGGCGCGGATGATCTCCGTGGTGTCCATGTCGACGTAGAGGCAGCCATTGGTGCCATCGATGCTGACAGGGCCGTCGGACTCGTACTCCCCTATCGACTCGACCTCGTAGACTAGGGTCGAGTCGTTTTCGATATCCACGAGGTACATGTCGACGACCGTGACCTCCAGCGAGCCTTCCAGAGTCTCAGCGTTGGAGCTGACGCCGGACGAAGCGACGAAGTCGGCGACGTCCAGGTACCCATCGTACATCCAGTTGTCGTTGATGCGCCATTCGGGCACGTCTACGACGCTCGTCGTCTTGACTGAGGCGTCGGCAACCCGCGCGGAGCCGAGTAAAGACTCGCCTTGGCCGACTCCAATCAACAGGACTGAGGCCGAGGGGAGAAGCAGCAGAGCGACGAGGAAGCCGACGTGCCCCTTGGAGCGCATGCAAACCAGCAGGGCGGCCCGTTCAAGAAACTTGGTTTCCAACTAATCCTAAAGCAGATCGGCCAATTCGTCCTTGATCTGCTCGACGGCTTCGAGAATCTCGTCCTTGTGCCTAGCCCCGGTAATGACCATCTTGCCGCTGCCGAAGATGAGGCAGACGACTTTGGGATAGTCGAGTCTGTAGATGAGGCCGGGGAATTGCTCGGGCTCGTATTCGACCTTGTCGAAAGGCAGATGGAAGGTCAGATTGTTGAGGTTGAGCTTCCTGGGCAGCGCGGCTAGGGGTTCTCCCTTCAGGATGCCTCGAATCCTCGAATCCTCGTTATCCGCCTCCTCGTCGGTTGCGGCACGAATCCCACCGCCCTCCGAATCGATTACCTTGGTGTTGATGTCATCCATCCTAGCTACCTCCCCGTAGTCCTCTGGATAGAACAGTGAGTAGGTCGCGACCATGTTCTGGACCTCTATATCGACGTCCTCTACTTCCCAAGTCTCTATGCCAGCAGCCCTGAGGTCGCCGATCATCCTCTCTATTCCAGTGTGGATGTTGTCCTCGTTCTTTCCGCCTGTGCACACCGCCCTGCCAGAGCGGAACATCAGGATGGCGAGCTTTGGCTCGACGACCCTGTACACCACGCCTGGGAACTGCTCTGGTTCGTACTCGCAATTCAACTGGATTGCGATGTCGGGGAGGTCGAGTTCCTCCGCGACGCGTGTGGAGGCTACTACATTCACTACGGTGAGTCTTTCTTCGTCGCTAAGCACAAGGGGACGACCTAAGTTTTACTTATAAATGGTATATAAGGGGAGGCTCGAAACCAAATCTTCGGAATGGTGACCTCGGCCTTGGTCAGACTACTCTGACTCCATCTGCTCCAAGTCTGGAGGTCAGCGGCTTGCCCCCAGCTACTTCTATTGCTTCCGCCACCCTCTGAGGGTCCTCAGCCAGAGCGACCATGCATCCGCCCCCGCCCGCTCCCGTCAGCTTCGCCCCGAGGGCGTGTGGACGTGCTGCCTCTACTAGGCGATCGAGCGAGGGGTTGCTGACCTCGAGGCGCTGCAGCCTCTCGTGGCAGGCGTCCATAGCCATCCCCAGGGCCTCTAGGTTTCCTGCCGAGAGCGCAGTCAGACCGGCCTTGGTGATTCGCGCTATGGCTTCCATGTCCTCTGAAAGCTCGGGTTTCTCAGACAGGAGTTTCGCCACCTTGGCGACCATCCCCCCAGTGGGTGACCCCTTGCCGGTGTATCCGAGCACCAGCCAGGCTTCACTGACCCCGGGGGGCAGGTCGACGACGTTGATCGACCAATCCCTCTTCCCCTCGGGTGTGACCAGGCTGGTGTCGAAGACGTGTCTGGTTCCTTCGACATGCTCCCCCGATACGACCACGCAACCCCCAAGAGCGCTGGTTGCAGTGTCGGTAGGGCTAGCCCGGCCCTTCTGAGCAGTGGCTTCGGCCGAATGCGCCAGCCTTGCCAGTTTGATGCTGTCCAGAGGATCGTCAGAGTTGAGGTGGCTGTGCAATGCTGCACCTACGGCGTTCGATAGAGCTGCCGAGGAGCCCATGCCCGCTGCCGAGAAAAGGCTGCTCTGGATCTCCAAGGTAAGCGGGGGCCCGTTGTAGTGGAAGACGCTCTGGATGATGTGGGTGATGTGAGGATGGCGGGATGGGTCGAAAGGCATCCCCTCGAGCGTCCACTCCAACGACTCCTTGACGCTGACCCGGACCCCCTGGTCGATAGCCACGGCCACGGCGGGGTGGCCGTACACGACGGCGTGCTCGCCAAACAGGATGCACTTGCCGGGAGCGAAGGCGCTGGCCATGCCATACCGTTTCGCCGAGAGACCATGAGTGTTGGGTTTGAGTTCAAGCGGCGGTTTATTGAAGGACGTGTTGCCACTCCAGTGACGATGTCAGGCACCTCCTGACTCGAGGCCGATGCCGTGGAACACCCCCTCCTGCAGACCTACGGCCCCTTGGAAGGCTGGCACATCCTTCTGATTGTAGGGGGCCTCTCGATCGGATTCTTCGTCTACCAAGTCCAGAAGGCCACTCGACTGGTCATGCTGGGAGCTCCAGACGACAGGTTCGACTCTTGGATGTGGAGGGTCAGGGAGTTCCTAGGAGGTTGGCTCGGACAGAAGAAGGTGCTGAGGGACCGCGTTGTAGGCACTATGCACGCGCTGATGTTCTGGGGCTTCCTGATGCTGGCCTCGGACATGTTTGATCTAGCCACTGCCAACGCCTTCTCAGACCACGTCATCCCGGAGCTGCTGAACGGGCCGTGGAACGGGGTGGTTGAACTCGGCTACACGATGGCCTTTGTCGGGTGCGTTCCCGCTCTCATCCGCAGGGTGGTTTTCAGCCCCGAGAAGCTGAAGGGAGAGTCGCAGTTAGAGGGCAACGTCATCCTATTGCTGATACTATTCATCACGATGACCTCATTCGTCGTCGAGTCGGCTCACGAGCCCTCGGGCTTCTGGGAGCCCGTCGGATTCTGGGTCGCTGGCATGAGTCTGGCCGACAGCACGGTCGTCGTCGCCTACTGGATACACATTCTCTCGATTTGCATGTTCTTCGTGCTCATACCACTGTCGAAGCACATGCACCTAGTGATGGCGGTCCCAAACGTGTTCTTCCATGACGCAGGACCAGTTGGAAAGATGAGGCCGCTCGCCGTTGGCGATGACGGCATGGCGGTCCCGCTGGAGGA
>JAYZLU010000088.1:0-4049 GCA_036153975.1 Thermoplasmatota archaeon
AGAAGAAAGAGGCATGTGAGAAAGAAGGTATTACCCTCATAGAAGTCCCTTACAGTTGGGAAGGGGATGTCAAATCAATCAAGAGGCAGTTAATCGAAAAACGAATATCCCTGACCGAGTAGTTTGACGAATCCTCGTGGGTCTGAACTCACGAAAGATGCGCCCTCAGGATATCGGCAACGCGCCAGAGCTCGTGGAATCGGTTGTAGAGGGGGGCTGGCGCCATTCGAATCACGTCCGGGTTGCGGAAGTCGCAAACCACGCCGGCCGCCACTAGGGCCCGGTGGAGTCCGGGGGCGTCGCCGTGAATCCGCAGGCTGACCTGGGAGCCCCGGCGATCGGCCTGCCGGGGGCTGATGACGGTGATGCGGCCCTCCGGGAGCTCGTCCAGCTGGGCTAGGAGGAAGTCGGTCATGGCTAGGCTCTTCTCCCGCAGTGCGGGCATGCCCGCCTCATCGTGGATGGCTAGGGCCGCCCGGTGGCAGGCCATGGACATCACCGGGGCGTTGGAGACCTGCCAGGCGGCGGCGCCCCGCTGTGCCTCGAACTCCCCCATCTCGAAGCGGGTCTCGGGGTCCGTGCCCCACCAGCCGTTGAAGCGGGGCAGGTCGCTGCCGACGTGCCGGTCGTGGATGAAGAGGCCGGCGACTCCTCCCGGTCCCGAGTTGAGGTACTTGTAGGAGCACCAGGCGGCGAAGTCGACGCCCCAGTCGTGGAGCTGCAGGGGCACGTTGCCGATGGCGTGGGCCAGGTCGAAGCCCACGGTCGCGCCCGCTCGGTGCGCGGCCCTGGCGATGCGCTCCATGTCGAACAGCTGCCCGGTGTAGTAGTGGACGCCGCCGACCATCACCAGGGCGACGCTCGGGCCCTCCGCCTCCAGGTAGGCCTCGATCTCGGCCTCGTCGAGCAGGTCCCCCTCCTCTCCGAGGGAGACCACGGCCTCGGAGGGATCGAGTCCGTGGAAGCGGGCCTGGCTCTCGACGGCGTAGCGGTCCGAGGGGAACGCGCCGGCCTCGATGAGGATCCGGGAGCGCTCCCGGGTCGGGCGGTAGAAGGACACCATGGCTAGGTGCAGGTTGCTGGTGAGCGCGCCCATGGGCACCACCTCGTGGGCTTGGGCGCCGACGAGCCGCCCCAAGGGCCCGCAGAGGTCCTCGTGGTAGCTGTACCAGGGGTGCTTGGCCCCGAAGTGGCCCCCCACGCCCAGCCGGGCCCAGTCCCCTATCTCCTGGTCCAGTGCCTCCTGGATGCTGCGGGGCTGGAGGCCCAGGGAGTTGCCGCAGAGGTAGATCTCCTCCTCGCCCGATTCGGTCCGGGGGATGTGGAAGCGCTCCCGGAAGTCGGCCAGGGGGTCCTGGCGGTCCATCTCCAGGGCCCGGGACTCGTTCATCGCCTAACGCCTCGCGGCCAGCTTCGCTAGGAGCTTGAGGATCTCGAGGTAGAGCCAGACCAGCGTGACCATGAGCCCGAAGGCGGCCCGCCACTCGAGCTGCTTGGGCGCGCCCCTCTCCACCCCCTTCTCGATAAAGTCGAAGTCCGCGACGAGGCAGAGCGCTCCGATCCCGATGACGAACAGGGAGAACGCGATGCCGATCGGCCCCGAGCCGTGGATGTGCGGGACCTCGAAGCCGACGAACAGCCCGATGATGGAGATGAGGTAGACCAGCACGATTGCCCCCAGAGCGGAGTAGACCGCGATGGCCATGTTCCTGTCCCACTGAATCAGCCCGGCCCTGTATATCGCGAGCATCACCCCCAGGATGAGGAATGTCAGGAGGGCAGCGAGGATGCCGATTCCCGGGAGCCCTAAGCCCACTTCGAAGATCCACGTGATGCCCCCTAGGGCGAGGCCCTCCAAGGCGGCGTAGGAGCAGATGAGCATCGGGTTCATCGAGCCGGAGAAGATTACCATCATCGCGACGATGAAGCCGCCAAGGGCCCCGACCAGGATCAGGGGAAAAGAGTCCGGCATCGAGAATGCGGTTGCGAGCGCGGTCGTCGCGGTGATCAGGAGCAGGATCCCGGTCTTCTCCGCGGTGCCCTCGATGGTCATCAGGTTGGATTCGTAGTCGTCCCACCAGTTGACGCCTTGGTAGGAGCCCTTTTCGAACGTCGAGTCGTTGAGAGCTGGGTTGCCGGAGCGGTACATCGACCACCCTCATGCGGTGCGCCTTCTCAAGGCTTGGCCCGGCATCCGCTCAAACGAAGCCCGCCAGATGCTGGCCGGTGTAGCTCCCCGGGGCCTTGGCAACGAGGTCAGGTGGTCCCTCGGCGACCACCAGCCCGCCGTGCTCGCCGCCCTCCGGGCCCAGGTCGATGATCCAGTCGGCGCACTTGATGACGTCCATGTGGTGCTCGATCACGATGACGGTGTGGCCGTTGCGGCGCAGGCGCAGCAGCACGTCGATCAGCTGGTGGACGTCAGCGAGGGCGAGGCCGGTGGTCGGCTCGTCGAGGATGTAGACCGTGTGGTTGCGGGGCGGTCGGTGCAGCTCGGTGGCCAGCTTGACCCGTTGCGCCTCGCCGCCGGACAGCGTCGTGGCCGGCTGGCCCAGGCGGATGTAGCCCAGGCCGACGTCCTTCACGGTGGATAGTATCCTGTGGGTAGTTCGCTGGTTGGCGAAGAAGTCGCATGCCTCCTCGACGCTCATCTCCAGCACGTCGTGGATGGTCTTGCCACGCCACTTGACCTCCAGCGTCTCCCTCGTGTACCTCTTGCCCTTGCAGACCTCGCAGGTCACCCAGACGTCGGGCAGGAAGTTCATCTCGAGCTTCTTCGAGCCGGCGCCGCTGCAGGCCTCGCAGCGGCCCCCTCTGACGTTGAAGGAGAACTGCCCGGGGAGGTACCCGCGCTCCTTGGCCAGCTTGGTCTGCGAGAACAGCTCGCGGATCGGGGTGAAGGCGCCGGTGTAGGTGGCTGGGTTCGAGCGCGGGGTCCGGCCGATTGGGGACTGGTCTATGACGATGGCCTTGTCGACCATATCGACGCCCGAGATGGAGTCCATCCTGCCGGGGGTCGCATCGGAGCCGTGGAGCCCCCGGAGCAGCGAGGGGGCCAGGGTCTCGGTCACCAGCGAGGACTTGCCCGAGCCGGAGACGCCGGTCACAGCGATCATGCAGCCGAGCGGGATTCTGACCTCGATGTCCTGCAGGTTGTTCTGGCGCGCTCCCCTGATGGTTATCCATCGCTCCTCCTCAGGCGTCGCGCGGTCCTCGGGAATCGGTATCCGCTCCCTGCCGGTGAGGTACGCGGCGGTGACGCTGGCCTCGCTGCCCATCAGTTCCTCGAAAGTGCCGTTGACGACGATATGCCCGCCCTCCTTGCCCGCGCCGGGCCCCAGGTCGACCAGCCAGTCGGCCTGCCTGAGCGTGGCCTCGTCGTGCTCGACGACGAGGAGGGTGTTGCCGAGGTCTGTGAGCTCGCGAAGCGTCTCGAGCAGGCGTCCGTTGTCCCTCGGGTGGAGCCCGATGCTGGGCTCGTCGAGGACGTACATGACCCCAGTCAGCCTCGATCCAATCTGGGTGGCTAGGCGGATTCTCTGGGACTCGCCCCCAGATAGCGTGTTGGCCCGGCGGTCGAGCGTGAGGTAGTCCAACCCGACGAGGGCGAGGAAGCGGAGCCTGGATTCGATTTCCTTGATGATCTCCTTGGCTATGTACAGCGAGCGCTCGTCGAACTGCGCGGTGGCGCGCACGGTCTCGCTGTCCGGCACGTCCCTGTCCAGCTTGTCCCAGGTGTCGTCCAACCCCCCTAGCCGCCAGTGCTGGACCACGGCGAGCGCCTCGAGCACGCTGCAGCGAGAGATGCCGGGCAGGGAGATGCCTCCGACCGTGACCTTGCTGACCGCTTCGTTGAGCTTGTCGCCGTTGCACTCGGTGCACGGCTCGTCGGTCATGTAGGAGGACAGTCTGGAGCGGGTTCGATCAGAGCTAGAGTCGGTGTAGGAGCGACGCAGGCGGGCGAACACGCCCTCCCATGGCCTAGCCATTCGGTACGATGACCCCTTCTCGGAGTTGAACTCGAAGTTGATGATCGTGCTGCCCGTGCC
>JAYZLU010000089.1:0-3763 GCA_036153975.1 Thermoplasmatota archaeon
CCGCCAAGTCGAGAACTTCACTGATTTCGGGCATTTCCCCTGGGTTCACCCCGGTCTGCTGGGGGATGTGAACCGACCCGTGGTCCCCGATCACACCGTCGAGGTGAAGGATCACGTTCTCCATTACGTAGTCGTCAGACCAGAGGCTTCCAATACCGATGATTTCCCGGTGTTTGCGAATGAGGAGACGGTTGCACCGGAACGGCGCAGTCGATATGAGTTGCACTGCCCCTATACAATCGCCCTTCGACTGGGCTGGGGTGGTGAGAAGGGAATGGTGTATTTCTTCGCATCCCAACCCATTTCGAAGGATAGTTGCAGAGGTTACTGCATAGTCGCCCGGAACTATGACTTCGATAAACCAGAGAAACTGATCCAAGATTTCGAAGACACGATATTTTCCCAAGACAAACACGTAGTCCTATCTCAGCGTCCCGAGATGGTGCCATTCGATCTGGCTGACGAACTGCACCTAAAGTTCGATGCCGTAGCAGTGAATTACAGGCGTACGATGGAAAAAGAAAGGCTTTCTTACTGATGCAAAACCCTTCCTTGCACCCTTTGAGTCACGGGCGCCCCGGAACCAATTGAAAGGGCAGCCTATGAGTTGGATTTCTCCATCACGCTCTGGCGGGCGTCCAGCAGGACTGCCTCCATCTTGACCCTGATCTCGGACTCCATGGTCTTGAGCATCTCCACGACCTCCTTCTTCGACAGATCGGAGCGCTTGGAGAGCTGCTTCTCGAGGTTGGACATCATCTCAGACTCCCTCTGCTTGACGAAGTCGGCGACTCGCTGCTCCATCTCGACCTCGCGCTCCAGAGCGAGCTCCTGTCGTCGTAGTGCTAGGGCCGCTTCCATGGTCTCGCGCTCGGCACGGAACCTGCGATCGAGCTCGCCCAGCGCTGCCCGCTCGGCCTCCTCCTCCAGCGCCTTGGTCCTCACGTCGACGTCTGACGTCATCTCCTTCTCTAGCGACTCGCGCTCGCTCTCGAGCTGCTTCTCGAGCTTGGACTCGTGCTTCCTGCGCTTCTTGGCGATGCTGTTGCGCATCTGGATCTCCTGATCCAGGCGATGAGTCTCCAACTTCCTGTGAACCTGGGACTCCATCGCCTCGCGAAGGTCCATCTGGACCCTTCGCTCCATGCGCTCGATGCTTTGTGAGGCTTCGAGCTCCAAGCGCTCCTCGAGGAATGCCCTCCTCCTGGAGAACTCTACCTCCATCTCCTCCCGGAGTCGGTCGCGCACCTTGGCAGTATGAGCCTCCACCCTGCGATCCCTCTCCAGATCGAGCTGCTCCCGGAGTCGGTTCTCCTCACGTCGCAGCCTGTGGAGCATCTCCTCGCGTAGCAGGCGCTCCTCCCGCTCAAGCGCCTCCTTCTCCAGCCTCTCCAACTCGTCCTCGAGCTCGTCCCTGAGATCGGCCTCGATCTGCTGGAGCTGCTCCTCGAACAGAATCTCGTTGGCCTTCCGCATTGCGCCGTGCATTCCCGAGACTCGCTCAGTCATCTCCGCAATGCGCATCCTGCGCTCCCTCCGGATGCCGGATCTGAGGTTGGACTCCTCGTCTAGGTGCTCCTTGGCCCTCGCTACGGAGCTCATCGCTGAGGAGGAGAGGGCGTGCTGGGCTCGGATGGCATCGAGCTCGTCGATGCCTCCGGCATCGTCCTCGTCCGGCGACTTGCTCTCACTCAAGTGCCCATCCCCAAGCCTACGCGCGTTTCGGGGTATTTGAGAGCGGAGGGTCCTAATCAGCCGATAAATGCGGTTTCGAAGGACTATCGGAAGCCGCGAATCGGTGTGGGCCCGATGTCATCTGAAACTTAATACGGTCAGATAAACAGGCATTTCCGTGAAACACAAGCACCTTCTGGTTGCTATTTTCCTGTTGCTGACCCCACTGACCGGTTGTTTCGATTCCAGCGTAGCACAGGGGCCAGTTGAGGCAGACGGCATCGACGGACGAGACCGAGTCGAAGGAGGATCCGAGGTCGAGTGGGATCCGGAGGTTTCCGAGCGAGCGAGCGAATGGCTGCGCCAAGACATCCGCGACGAGATCTACGATCAGGTGTACTACCACTACTGGGACCTGCGCGAGCACATGGAGGCCCTGCAGCAGGACCACTCGGAAATCATGCGCCTGTCAACGATCGGACGCAGCGTCGACGGTGAGCTGGATCCGTTCAACGACTATGGCAAGCTGCTGCTGGCGGAAGTCACCAACCTCTCCGATCCGACGCCCAAGCCGCAGATTCTCATCGACGGGGGGCACCACGGCAACGAGCAGCTCGGGATGGAGGTGGCGGTGCTCCTGCTGGACTACCTAGTGACCGAGTACGAGGACGACGCCTGGGTCAAGGAGTTCGTCGACAACCATGACATCTTCATCTTCCCGATGGTCAACGTCGACGGCAACACCCGCGACACGCGGGCCAACTCCAACGGGGTCGACCTCAACCGCAACTACCCCTTCGAATGGGACGGTGCCGGCAGCGGGCCTGCGAGCGAGCCCGAGGTGGCTGCGAACGTAGAGGTGTTCGAGTCGAACGACTTCCGCCTCTACATCTCGATGCACACCGGCACGCTCTGGTTCCTGACGCCTTGGGGATACACAGAGTCACCCACGCCGGACGTCGAGATGTACACTCGCATGGAGCAGGAGTTGACCGAGCTTACTGGGCTCAGGGCTGGGCCGGCAGCGGCCGAGCTGTACATCGCCAAGGGGACCTCGCTCGACTACGGCTACTCGCTCGGGATGCCCTCGGTGACCATCGAGGTGGACAACGAGCAGTGGGGGGTGATATCGGTGGAGGAGAAGCAGTCCCGGCTCACTGCCGCCTTCATCGGCTCGTTGTACATGATGGGCAACTATCCCCTGTTCGGCGCCCATCCCGTGCTCGATGGCAGCAGCCATCCAGCCGAGGTCTTCGAACGCAAGTCCTTCACCCTCTCCCTCGAACTGAACAACACCGGCTTCGGACCGCTCTTCAACGGGACCTTCTGGCTGGAGGGGAACGGGTTCAAGGCATCACCGGACTTTGTGGAGGTAGCCGAGCTGGGCGCCAACAACTCGACCACGCTCGAGTTCACCGTCCGACCGCTGTACACCGGGAACATCTCCGTCGAGCTGGAGGGGCGCTTCTCACCTCTGCTGATCGACGGGGCGCCCGAACGTCTGCTCTCCGAGACCGATCGCTCTGTGGTGTTCCTCGAGGTGGTCATGGCGGACCAGGGGCTGCCGGGTTGGTCCCTCTCACTGGTATTGCTGTCCCTCGTTGTAGGAGCCATGGCACGCGGGGGAGCGGTCACAAGGGACTGCGCGGTCCATGTTGCGTAGGTCTGGACTCACGAGAGCCTAGCGCACCGTTCAAGGGTGAAACCCCCCTCCGGATTCATGGATTACATCATTCTCCGCGCACGCGGTCCGAATAGATTGAGAGAGCAAGTATTGGCCTACATAGGAGAGGGGTGGAGGCTGCAGGGCGGAGTGTCCTGTGAATCAGAATGGGCTCGGAAAGAGCCCACTCGCCGCCTCTTCCAGGCGATGGTCAAAGAATGACGCATTCCAGACTGGCGAGCGTCTAGAAAGTGACGTTGAATGAATTGGCGCAGGAGGGGCAACTCAGCTCGCGCTTACCCGGGCGCGGGCGAATCCTGAGTCGGCTCTGGCAGTTCGGGCACTCGATCTCGACCTTGACGATCTTTCTCGTGATTACGAAGATCCCAGAACACGAGGCGCAGGTCAACTCCACCGGCCTCTTGT
>JAYZLU010000090.1:0-3443 GCA_036153975.1 Thermoplasmatota archaeon
AACGCGGCAGAGCACTTCACCGCCGTCACGGTGGCCGCGAAGGACAAGATGGACCTCTCGTTCGCGATTTCGGTCGGCTCGAGCACGCAGATAGCGGTCTTCGTCGCCCCGCTGATGGTCGTGTTCGCTTGGGCAATGGGTGTGCCGCTTACTTTCGAGTTCGGAATCCTCGAGACTGTCGCCACCTTCCTCGCAGTGCTAATCGTCAACGCGATTGCAGCTGACGGCAAGAGCAACTGGCTGGAGGGTGCTATGCTGCTTGGTGCCTATGCTGTGCTCGCTCTCGCGTTCTTCTTCCACCCTTGATTCGCCCACTATCCAGTGATAGGGCGAATCTTGGAGTCAGTCCGAACCCTAGAATTCGATTGCCCTGAGAGCCTCGGTGACGTGCCCCTTCATGTTGATTTGACTAGTGTAGGTGCTCCGCACAATGCCTTCTCCATCGATCACTAAGGTAACACGGGTTCGGAGGAAACCCAGGATTTTCTTCAACCCCAGAGCCTTGACCAGGCCCCCTTCTCGGTCGCTCAGCAGGTTGTACTGGAGGCCGTGCTTGGCGCGGAAGGCGCGGTGCGATTCGATGCTGTCGGAGGAGACGCCGTAGACCGTCATCCCGGCCTGCTCGAAGCGATCGTAGTTGTCGCGAAAGGCACATGACTCCATCGTGCATCCGACGGAATGGTCCTTCGGGTAGAAGAACATCACAGTCCAACCACCTAGTATTGAGCCCCTGTCGACCATCCCTCCCTCGTCATCGTTCAGCGAGAACTCGGGGAACTCCGTCCCAACCAAGTGAGCGTACGAGTCTGCCATCGCCCTCCCCGGATACGAATCAAGAAAACCACAGTTATAACCACTTGAGACGCAAGCCTAGGCATGGGGGGGAGAGACTCGCTGACCGACCTTGAGCGCGGCGACGAAGACTGCGTTCTGAGATTCGCCGATGGCGCTGCGTTTCGAGTTAGTTACCTCGGAATCCGCTCGCGCTGCCAGTGCGCTAACTGCAAGCCCCGCCAGGAGAACGAGCACCGTCGCCTAGAGCTTGAGGAGGAGGTCGCTCGACTCCGGATGGAGAAGCCCCGAGTCCAGCCCGTGGGCCGCTACGGCATCCAGTTCGAGTGGCCAACTGGGTGCTCGATGGGCATCCACTCTTTCAGTCACCTACGAACGGTCGCCGAGGAGTTCGGCATCCCCGTCTGAGTCTGAGCGACCCTGCCGAAGGTGTCAAAGGCAGTGTGCCGGTCCCCCGGTTATCGAGGCAGCGGGTACCCCCTGTTGTTGCGGTGGCGATGGAATGGCCGTGGACGAACCGAAGGCTGTCGAGCCCGAGCTCGACGAGGAGGACGAGTGGCAGCTCTACGCATCTGCCGGATACGCCTCGACAGGTTTCATACTCGAAGAGACGGAGACCGTCGAGGACAAGCAACCTGACGATGTCTGGTTCGACGGCGACGGCGACGACTTCGAGGGTAACACGGTCAACTGGGATGCGCCACCATGCCCGGCCCCCCTTGGCATCGCCCACCTAATCAAGATCGGAGTCTGCGATTTCTGCCTGCATCGCATCGGCGGACGCAGGAGCGACGAGCGGGGAGCTGAGGCAGGCGCAGTGCTCAGGCGAGAGGCCTACGTGCGTGACGAGGAGCTACCATCCAAGGTGCCTCAGGACTTCTGCCCGCTTTGCGAGAACCTTTTCGACGACATCAACAATATCGTGGAGAGGGTTTCCGAGTCCCTGTCCGGCACGGATTACTCGACCATCCAGTTCGGCATCCACCTGCCCAAGGACCTCATCCAAGAGGAAGACAGAATTCGCAGCAGGTACGGAGCTCCCGGCTCCTATCCGTTGAAAAGCGCGCTAGTCGAGGCGATTCACCACCGAATTAGAGCTGTCAACGATCGAGTGGACTTCGTCAAGGAGAGGCCTGACGTCATGGTCCTCGTCGATGGGCTGACACTCCGAGTAGACGTCGATGTCAGACCCCTCTTCCTATATGGGAGGTACAGGAAGCTGGTACGCGACCTTCCGCAGACCCGTTGGCCGTGCAGAGCCTGCAGAGGAAGGGCGGAGGGCTGCGAGTCCTGTGGTGGGACGGGGCTGCAGTATCCCGACTCGGTTCAGGACCTCATTGGAGAGCCCATCAGAGAGGTTCTCGATGCCGACGACACGTCGTTCCATGGAATGGGCCGGGAGGATATCGACGTCAGGTGCTTGGGCTCCGGACGGCCATTTGTTCTCGAGATTAAGCGACCGTCCAAGCGCAACCACTCCCTAGATGACTTGGTCGTCAGAGTCAACGAGAACGCATCGGGCAAGGTCGAGCTCGATAGTTTGAGTTGGTGCGACCGCTCTAAGGTCCACAAGGTGAAGCAGTCTAGGTCTGAGAAGACATACACAATTCGTTTCAGGGCCGATGACCTCGCCGATGAGGAAACGGTCATCAGCGCTATCTCCAGCCTCTCCGGAGTCGTTATCGACCAAGAGACCCCGAAACGCGTCTCCCACAGGAGAGCAGCCAAGATTAGGAGGCGAAGAGTCGTCTCCGTTAGCAGCATTCTGGTTGAAGGGGATGAGGTCCAGTTCTCTGCCCGTTGTGAGGCGGGGACGTACGTGAAGGAGCTCGTGCACTCCGACGAAGGGCGCACGGTGCCCTCGGTGCAAAGCGCGATTGACCGCGAGTGCGAGGTCCTATGGCTCGACGTCGAGGAGATACACGCTGACTGAGGGCCGTGCAGACATCCGAGTCCTTAAGAACGTCCGACAGGTCGCCGGGTTTCGCAAGTAAAGGACCGATGAGAGCATGGTCACCCGAACTCAAGGATCACGCCGGGGCACTCGCAGCATTCTGCGAAAGGGCAAGAGGGACCGCAGAAGACTTTTCATAGGCCGCGTCATGCACGCTTACGAGGATGGTGACAAGGTCGCGATCGTGCTTGACGGCGCCCAACACAAGGGTATGCCACACCGACGTTTCCAAGGTCGTACCGGTATCATCACCGGAACTCAGGGGAGGGCTTACGTTATCAGGGTCTCAGACGGTAACATGGAGAAGACCGTCGTCGCCAGGCCAGAGCACCTGAAACCAATAGAATAGGTGAAACCATGGCAGATAGGGAGTTCGTCGACTACGCGACCGTCCGAGATTTACTGGTGGATACGAAGGCACGCAGGGGCGAAATCTCCTACGAGCAGACCATGGCGCTCCAACACGCAGAGTGGAAAGCCAGTGCAGGAGGGCATCCGACCGGGGACCTCAAGACCGATCCTAAGGTCTTCAACGCCCTCTTCGACGCACTGATGGAGAACGAGAAGCTTACTCAGCATCCTGACATTTGCTCGAAAATTGCAGAGCTCTCACCGCTGTCTGTGGCTGATATGAGAGTCATCATCGCCAGCAAGAGGATAGCGATGGACACCGCCGAGATTGAGGAAGTCATCACGA
>JAYZLU010000091.1:0-5283 GCA_036153975.1 Thermoplasmatota archaeon
AGGGGCGCAGGAAAGACGCACAGCGAGTAATCACTCGAGCCTGCGGTGCGGTTGGTCGCGAGCGATGTACTTCGGCCGATAGATTGGCACGCCGCGACCGTCGCGAGCACTCCTCTCATCGAGGATCTGGGCGCAGATTCCGGCGACACGGGCCCATCCGAAGAAGGTCGTGTAGTAGTCAGGCTTGCGGAAGCCGACCGAATGCAGCAAGCTGCCGCTGGCCAGATCCACATTAGGGTAGGGATTGTTGATCTTGGGGATCTCCTGGAGAATTGGCGGCACCACCTCGCGCAGAGCGGTCACGGTCTGGAAGTTCTCGTCATCGGGGCAGATCTCCGAGCCGAGTTCGATCAGGAGCCTCGCACGGGGGTCCTCCGCCCTGAGGACGCCGTGCCCGAAGCCGTAAATCGGGCGACGTGCGGCGAGCTCTGAGCGTACGAATGCCTCAATCTCGTCATGGTCAGACGTCCCAATCCTCTGCACGAACTCCAAGCAGGCTTGGTTGGCCCTACCATGCAGTGGCCCCGACAGGGCATTCATGGCGCTAGCCAGTGAGACGTAGACCGAAGCCTTGCCAGATGCCACGGCCTTGCCGGAGAAGGTCGAGAGGTTGCCGCCGCCGTGGTCCATGTGGAGAATGAAGAAAAAACGAAGCACGCGGTTCATGCGCTCGGCCTCATCGCCGTCGATGCCCAACATGTGCACGAAGTTCTCTACCAAGCCGAGCTTTGTCTCCCGTGGCCTGAGGTCCTCTGGCTTGCCCCCCCTCAACAGGAATATCCTAGCCATCAGCTCCGGCATCCTCGCTATGAGGTTCAGCGAATCGACCTTGGCATCGCCGGTGGTCTCTGCAGCTCCCAGGGCCATGATGCCGATGGCCAGCCAGTCCATCGGATGGCCGCTTCCTGTGGTGAGCGTCTCCAGCACCCTGAGAGCGCCGGTCGGCATCTCCTCGCCTCGATGGGCTAGCTCCTTCCTGAATTCGGTAGACTCCTTGGCGCTGGGAAGCGTCTTGTGCAACAGCAGGTAGATCACGTCCTCCTCCTCGAGGTCGGCTAGGTCGCCGACTGGGTAGCCGACGTAGTGGACGCCTTCGATCGGGTCAACGTACGATGTGAGGCAGGTCCCGACAGGAATGCCGCGCAGACCGGTGTCAAGGTGTTTCTCCGAGATGGTGAAAAGCGAGTCGTCCTTTGTCATGCCAAGCCTCAAGGCCACGGTATGAGGTGTTCTATCATAATTCCTCCGACAGTGGATTCAGGCATCAAGGTGCGGACATGAGCAGCCCTCAACCACACGATGGAGGACTTCTGGGCTGGGAGGACCTAAGCGAAACGCAGCAGGAGCTGTTTACCGAGGGCTGCGAGTTGTTCAAGGACGGGAGGTTCTGGCACGCGCACGAGTCGTGGGAGGATCTCTGGAAGAGCCTCAAGCCGATGGAGGTACAAACCGAAGTCGATGCCGTCCAGGGTATGATCCAGTGCGCTGCGCTGCTCTACAACTACGAGCGGCGCAAGGTGCGGGGAGTGGTCAACATGGCATCGAAGATTATGATCAAGCTCAGGGGGGTGGAGCACGGCATCTGGGGGATGGACGTGGCGGCTCTGAGGCTGGATCTCATTCCTTTCATCGAGGACGCTGCCGAGAAGGAGCCGGGATGGGCACTGGACACTGGCGCAGTTAGCATCTCGGGCAGCTGGATCAGGTCTTAACGGGCGTTTTTTAACCCAAAACGTCCAAAGAGGGGGTTCGGGGGCGGGTGAGCCGTGACCCCTTGGCAGGAGGCTCTGGAACGGCTCGACTCTGGGCACAGGCACATGCTCCAGGGGGGGGCACTGAGCAGCCTGTTCCTGCGTTACCCACTAAGAGTTGCGAATCCGGTGTTGGTCGGGGGATTCTACGGCCTTCTGATAGGCATCGCCCTAATGCCGCTAGCCGCATACTTCGGCACAATCTCGGAATGGCCCGTCCAAGCTATCTCCCTGATTGGCCTCACCTCTCTGCTCGGAGGCTCCTCCCTCTCTGTCTCCATGGTCCTTAAGCGCCCCCCTATCAGACTGGAGAATCGTCGGCGGTACCTGTTCCCATTCCCCTTCTTGGGGCTGCTAACACTGGGCATCGGAGAGTTCTACGACCTCGAAGGTTCGATTGTCTGGGTCGGCATGGCCCTACTGATTCTGCCTGGGCCCGTTTACGTCCACCTGTCCTACGCCCCCAGGTGGAGGATCCTGAGCCGCCTTGAGGGTGACCTGGCCCCCTTCGAGGGCATGACCAGAACGATATACGAGAGCGCGAGTGACAAGACTGCGTCAATGGACAGTGAGCTTGACGAGGTCGTCGGCGATGCCTGACCTAGGTTACTGATGCCTCGAGCTCGAGGACCTTGGACCGCAGTTCGTCTGGAATCGGCGTCGCCTTGCCGGCCTTGTAGTCGAAGACGACTCCGTACACGGTCGCCGTGGCGACCGTGTCGCCACCTCTGGCCGAGCTCGCGATCCTGTAGGCCATGTCGAAGGAAGAGTTTCCAATCCTGGTCATCGTGGTTTGGATGGTCATGGCGTCAGGGAAGGTCACTGGAGCGTGGTAATCCACCTTCAACCCAGCTAGGATGGGGCCTATGCCCTCTTCCTCCAACAGCGTTGTGAAGCCACAGGAGACGAAGTAGTGCATCCTAGCCGTCTCCATCCACCTGATGAAGACCGTGTGGTTGACGTGGTTGAGGGCGTCCATATCGCCCCACTGGACCGGTATCTCGCAACTTACCGGCCATCGGCCTAGTCCGTCCTCAGCTTCCATTATGTCATCCCTCAAATCAGACCAACCTCGCGCCCGCAGCGCTCGAACGACTCGAGTACCACATCGAGGTCTTCTCGGGACAGACCCGCGGACATCTGCGTGCGGACCCTGGCCTTGTCGCGAGCGACCATAGGGAAGACTATCGCGCCCACCATGACTCCCTCTCGCCCTAGGGCCTCGGAGAACTCCTGCGCCAGCCGACTCTCGCCGCACATCACCGGGATAATCGGCGTCTCGCTGAGGCCGGTGTCGAAGCCTAGCGACTCCAGCTCGCCCCGGAAGTAGTTCGTGTTATCCCACAACCTAGCGACGTGCTCTGGCTCGTCCATCAGGACCTCAATGGCTGCCTTCTGTGCTGCGGCCACCCCGGGTGGTTGGCTTCCGGAGAGCAGCCAGGAGCGGCTGTGGTTGAGCGCGTGGGTCCGGACGTCCTCGCTGCCAGCGACGATCCCACCCTGAACCCCCAAGGCCTTGGAGAACGAGCCGATCTCGAAAGTCACACGCCCCTGCAATCCGAAGTGGGAGACGATGCCACGGCCATCGCCGAGCACGCCCTCGCCGTGGCAGTCGTCGACGAAGGTCATGGCCCCGTGCTCCTCGGCGAGGTCGGCGATTTGGTCGAGGGGGGCGATGTCGCCATCCATGCTGAACACGCCGTCGGTTATGATGAGCTTGCGCTGTGAGCCCTCGTGCTCGCCGAGGACCCGCTCGAGGGCTGCCATGTCGTTGTGTGGGTAGACTGCCCGCGAGGCCTTGGTCAGCCTGACGCCATCTATGATGGAGCCGTGGTTGAGCTCGTCAGAGATGATGACGTCCTCGGGGCCACGTACCAACGTGGGAATCAGGCCGACGTTTGCGGTGTAGCCCGCGGAGTAGATCAGAGAGGCCTCGACCCCCTTGAACTCAGCACAGAGGCGTTCAGCCTCGAGATGCAAGTCCATGGTACCGGCGATAGCGCGCACCGAGCCCGAGCCGGCACCGTACTTGCGAGTCGCCTCGATCGCGGTCTCGACGACTCTGGGGTGGGTGGTGAGATTGAGGTAGTTGTTGGCCGAGAGCATGATCATCTCCCTGCCATCGATGAGGCAGCGGGGCTCGTTCGCCGCCTCGAGCGTCGGGGGGTCCCAGTCTAGGCCCTGAGAGCGGAGCTCCTCGTAACGCTCGCGCATCCAAGACAGATCCACGGCCATGGCTGGCAGAAGCCGCACCCGTTCATGGCTTCATCGGAGCGAGGCCCGGCGAGCCATCCGAGGGTTTCATGACGCAGTGGGATACCGCAGGACGATGGATGCCGATGCCGTGGAGTTGGTGATTCTCGGTGTGGCGCAGGACGGGGGAGTCCCCCAAGCGGGCTGCTCTTGCCAGAGGTGCATCGACGCGCTCGCGGACCCCAGTCTGCGACGCAACCCGGTGGCCTGCGGGGTGCGAGGCGCGGATGGCAGCCTGCACCTGATCGAAGCGAGCAGGGCACTGCCCGACCATCTAGCAATCTGGTCGTCCGCCCTGGTGCTGGATGCGGGCCTCAGGCCCGACACCGTCTGCTTGACCCACGCTCACCTCGGGCACACCGACGGCCTAGGGCAGTTCGGCATCGAGGTGATGGGGATGCGTGGGGTCCCGCTGTTCGCCAGCAGCAGCGTCATCGACGTAGTCGCCAAACGGGGCCTGTCCTCGCCGTTCGTGTGCCACGCAGTGGAGCCTGGAGTCGGGTTCCGCCCCTCGGAGGGCTGCGGGTTCGAGTACGTGCTCGTCCCGGTCCCGCACCGTGACGAGGAAGCGGACACCCACGCGGTGGTAGTCAGGGGGCCCGACTCGTCCGTGCTCTTCCTCCCGGACCACGACGACTGGTCGCAGACCCTGGAGCTGCACGGGGCAGACGGCATCAGGGGATGGCTCTCCCAACTGGGCGTGGGCATCGCCCTGCTGGACGGTACCTTCTGGGATGTCTCGGAGCTTCCGGGGAGGGACATCTCGCAGATCCCCCACCCGACGATCACAGACACCCTCGAGAGGCTCGGCGAACGAAGGGAGGGTGACCCGGGGGTGCTCTTCGTGCACATGAACCACTCGAACCCAGTGCTTGACAGAGCCTCTAGGGAGGCGGAGATGGTGGATTCGCTGGGATGGTCGGTGGCTGAGCAGTCGTCGGTGCTCTGTCTGTAGCGTGGATGCCGAACATTATGTGCGGGCTTCCCCGGCCGTGGTCGTGCGTCTGAGCGGCGTAGTGAGCAGCGGGCTCGGTCGCGCCCACGTCTTCATGTCGCAGAAGCACTACCAGACCCAGTTCAAGCGGGTTCTGGGCGTCGGCGCCTGGCCGGGGACGCTCAACGTCGACCTGCCCGAGGAATGCCTCGAGGAATACGGGTCGCTGCGGGTGAGCGCGGGACTCGACGAGGGCGAGGCCCCCACTGAGCCCGAGCCGCTGAGGATCGATGGCTTCGAGCGGGACGGCAGGTCGTTCGGAGGCGCGACCGCGTTCGTCGCGAG
>JAYZLU010000092.1:0-3834 GCA_036153975.1 Thermoplasmatota archaeon
ACTGCCCCCCGATTTGGGTTGGCAGCCTTTCTCTGGCAGCTTTGCTGTCATCCCGGCTTTCGTACCGCCCTCCACGAACGATGCGCCCGAACCGACGCAGTCCGAATCGAGACCCCCCCAGTCCAAAGAGCAGGAACTGCCCGTTGAGCAATCGCGCCACCCCCTCGATCGTGCGGAGGATAGCATACAGGCCCTGATTGCACACGTCGCTAGGAAGTCCGGCTTGGAACAGAGGGAGGTGGTGCGTCGCGCTCAGAGGAAGCGTAGTGCTCTCGGCCCGGTCACACTGTGGATGGCGATTGCCCTGCTGGCGCGCGAGCAGGGACTCGACATGCACGAGGTCCTAGGGATCATCGAGTCCTGATCAGCCGCCGTTGCTGCCGGTACGGACCTCGGCAGCGAGGAGCCCGGGTAGAACCAGGAGAGCGAGGACGAGAGAGAAGGCTACCGAGATTGAGCTGACTATCCCGAAGTCCCTGATGACCGGAACGGGGGAGAGCACCAACACCATGAACCCGCAGATCGTCGTTCCAGCGGACATGAGCAGGGCTGCCCCGGTGTTGGCGTACATGTCCCTCATCGCTGGCCAGATGGCCATCCCAGCGGTGCGGTTGGCTTCGAACCGGCGCCATACGTGAATCGAGTAGTCGATTCCCAGACCTATCGTGAGGGCGGTAATCATAATGGTCAGGACATTCCAGTTAATCTCGAGCACGGCCATCGCCCCGACCACCCACGAGCCTGCTAGGCCGACTGGCAGGATCACCAACAGGGACTGTCCGAACCTGCGAGTGAGCAACGTCAGGACCAGCATCGAGACTGTCAGGCTGATGGCCGTTGAGCTAATGATCGATGAGATTAGCCCTGAGAGGACGTTCGAGAGCAGTACGAGGTCGCCGACCACATACGCCCTGCCACCAGTGTCCACGGAGATTATCGCGGCCTCGACGTCAAGCTCATTCACGATCTCGTCCACCATCGCGCTGGTCTCGGCCTCGACATCGACTCTGATCCTTAGGTAGCGAATGGACTTCCCGTCATCGGTCAGTGCGACGTGCTGGTTAGTCCGCTCTGCCCACGTGGTTCCTCTCAGTGGCTCGCCTATGCTGTCGTTGGACTGGAGGGCGGCGATGGCTATGGCGAGGTCGCCCTCCTGGAAGCCCTCAGTGGTGGCCACATCCTCTCCGAACGCCTCGAGGTTGTGTGCGAGGCCAAAGCCCTCGTCCTGTTCGATGGCGTCAGCTATGATCCTGTAGATGCTGTCGTACGAACCCCACTCGGAGCTCGTTCCCGGGACCTCGGTCACAACCACGCCCGGCATCCTGAGCAACGAGTCCTCGACCCCCCTCAGCGCGTCTATCAGATCCCCCTCGTTGTTGAACGAGGACTCGCCCTCCGCTGGCTCGACTAGTATGTACACTGACTTGAGGGCATTGACCTCGTACGAGTCATAGAGGTCGTTGCGTACTTTCATGACCTCCATATCATCCTCGGACAGGAAGTCAGAGAGCTCGAAGCTGGTGTCTAGCCCCTGCTGGGCCACGATTACGGAGCCAGCGGTTATTATCGCCACGGTGAGCAGCACCAAGGGCGCGTTGCCCCGCTGGAATTTCGCCGCCCCATTGGCCAGTGATTCCAGCTCAAGGCCCCTGTTCGTCGAAGATCCAGTGGTCCTCTCGACTACCACGTGCATGGCTCCCACCGTCACCGTGCTGGCGACGAACGCCGAGGCCACGCCCAGAGCCAGGGTAATTCCGAAGGTGCGAAGTGGAGGCAATGGGGAGAACGAGTTCGCGAGGAATGCGAACACCGTCGTCACCACAGCTAGGGAGAGTGCCATCCGCAGGTCCATGAACGCCTTCGCCCATGCCTCGGCGGCGCTCTCCGAGTCGTCCTTGGCCCTCTCGTAGCCACGTTGGAGGTGGATGGAGTAGTCGATTCCGAGGCCGAGTACCACCGGGGCCACCGCGATTTCCAATATGGAGAAGCGCATCCCGAAGAGCGTGATCGTCCCGTAGGTCCAAATCAGCGCAGCCAGCAACGCAGTCAGAGGGGCTACGACCATTGTGATGGACCTGAAGGTCAGGGCGAGCAGAATGACCACGACGAGCACAGCGAGGAGAATCAGCCAGACTAGGTTGTCTAGGGTGGACTCGTTGATGTCGTTGCTGATGAGGTCGTCAGAGATGACTCCGTACTCGAGAACTGAGTCGCCGCTGTCGAGCTCGCTGGTCAGCATGGCGCGGATGGTTGTGGCGTGAGCCTGCCTCTCCTCGTTGCTGATGTCACCCGACATCTCGATTAGCCACATGGTGCTGCTCGCAGTCGGGGTGGGGTTGCCCTCACCGGTATCGAGCCAGTCGCACACCGGCCCATAGTCGAGGTCATGGTGGAGCATCGCGGAGGAGGCGAACGACGCGGTCGCGACGGTCTGCTCGTCGCTGCCCAGCGCATCCTCGCACTCCTCCCCGTCGGTCACCGCCTCGAGCATTTGCCGCCAATCACCGAAGTCCGACAGTGGTCCCGAGTAGTTCCTCTCCTCCAGCGCTCGTTGGAGAATCTCCGCGGCGTTGAGTTGTGAGGAAACGAAGTCACCGTTCGCCTCGGAGTAGGCTTGAATCCGCCCGTGATCGTCAGCCAGTTGGTGCAGCGCTCTCATCTCGAGGACGTTGGGTAGGAAGTCACCACTCCCTTCCTCGACTGCTGGTTTGACGTTGATGTATAGCAGGTGGGACGAGGACCCCATGGTCTCTTGGATACGTTCCTGAGCTTCGTCGGAATCGGTCTCCGGAGCGAACGAGGAGAGATCAGTGGTGAAGGCGGGGAGGGGGATGAGGACCGATGCTAGGAACGCGGTCAGCAGTAGGCTGACGACGAGAATCGGAACAGAGAGCCTCTCGAAGGCGTCGGCGATGCGACCAGTCATGGCATCACTGCCTGTCATCGAAGCCCCCAAAACATCCCGTTGTAAAAGTTAGGGTGGGTTTGTGACCGACCATCTCGGGTTTGATATGCAAGGCCTGAAAAGGGGGCCGCCAGTCGAGCGCCCGTCCCATGCCTGTCAAAGTATTGAAGAACGAGGGCCGTGAGCTCAGGCTGCGAATCATCGGTGGGACTCCTACGACACTCCAGATGTTCCGGTCGCGCCTGAATGAAAAGGACGATGTCGAGTATGCTAACTTCTTCCAGAACCACCCCGACCTCGACGATCCCGAACTCTACGTCAGGGCCGCAAAGGGCAAGAAGGCTGCCAAGATTCTCACGGACATCTGCTCCACCATCTCCAAGGAGTTCTCCAGCATCAAGCTTTGAGGCGGTGGGCGCGTGACCGAGCGCCCCGTCGAGGAGCGATTGGGCCTGTCTGGGTGGTCAGTGCCCTCCGAGGGCATCGGTGGGCTGCTCAAAGCCAGGGTCGAGGACTTCCGAGTGGAGGAGATCTCCAAGACCCCAGCCATGGACCAGAAGGGCCGCTTCACAGTCGCTAGGGTTACCCTGACCAACTGGGAGACCAACCGCTTCCTCAGACGACTGACCCGAGCCTGTCGAATCAGCAGGAACCGAATCTTCAGTTCTGGGATGAAGGACAAGCGGGCTATCACGACCCAGATTCTAGTCATCGACGCCCCTCGGAACAGGGTCGAGGGGGTCGAAATCCCAGATTCCGTGATTGAGGTTCTCGGACGAACCCATCACAAGGTCGGCATGGGAGACCACGACGGCAACAGATTCACCATCACTGTCAGAGGATGCTGCGATGCCTCTGGCAAACCCATCGACGCCAAGGAGGCAATGAGACGAGTCCACGTGATAAGGGAGGGTTTGGCTGAGTCCATC
>JAYZLU010000093.1:0-6088 GCA_036153975.1 Thermoplasmatota archaeon
TGGCTCTACGAGGACTCGTGCAGCATCGAGGTGTGGAGCGATGGCACCGGATGGGAGCCTGTCTGGAGGTACGGCGGCTGGGACAACGAGCGGAAGTACCGCATCGAGGAGCGCGTCTCGAGTAGCCCCGACCCCGAGTACAACGACTACAACGATGACTTCTACGGCGACTGGCAATCCTCGTTGTGGAACAACTACACCGAAGACGGGGGAATCCGAGACTCGTGCTCCATGCCCTACCTGAACTTTGGATGGGCCTATGCCGCTTGCTGGGACGACGGAGAATTGGATCAAACGGCTGACACGATAGACCTGACGCCCTACGCCGGGCAGGTCATCGACATCAGGTTCCGCTTCCGCAGCGGCCTCGAGGGCAGCGTGGGCCCCGTCGGCGCGGCCGATTACTCCGGTCTGGACGGCTTCGCGTTCGACAACATCACCATCAGGAAGAGGGACGTCACGTTCGGCGACTCTACCGTCGAGAGTCAGACGCTGACACTGACTGACGCGGCGGCCGGCGAGTCGCAGACGGTACAACTCACCGCTGACTTCGTTGACAACACGACCTACTACGTCTCCGTTACCCTCTCCAACCCCATTGGCTACGCCGACCAAGACAGCACCAACGACCAGACCCGATTCCAGTTGACAGTCAGAAACCTGTATGACCCCGGACTCATCGAGGAGCCATGGCTCGATCTCGAGAACGGCGAGCTGTATGCCTCGGGCGAGCGAGACATCACCATAGGCGTCCAGAACTGGGGCAACACCGTCGTCGACTTCGAGGTCGAAGCCAAGGTGTACAATGCCCTGCCTGAACTTATAGCCGCCGAGGACTTCTCCGGCTTCGAGCCTATCTGGGAGGACGACGGCAACGAAAACGGCAGTAGGCTAGACGACTCCTCTGGCTCCAACGAGATGCTCCCCCAAAACCAAGGCGTGTTCAAGAATCAGGCCTACTGGCTCGGCCACCCCTCGGAAGGGTACGGCGACGACTGGAACGAGACGATGACATTGGAACCCATCGAGATCGCGGACAGCGGCGCAGACTTCACCTTCCTAACGTTCGACTACTTCGCTGAGGGAGACCACATTGCAGACAGGAACGGCAACGTTCAGGCGGTTCGCGACTTCTCGTACCTAGAGGCGTCTTGGGTCAAGGACGGAGAGGTCTACCAGGGCGTAATCTATGGGAGCTGGACTGACTTGAACGCAAATGGACTGCGCCCGGGCTTCAACAGCGTCAGCCAGACGTACTTCCACTACTGCGAGGACTTCGACCAGAACGGCCTCTACGAGGAGGTGGAGTACGCCGGCGACCACTCGGGCGGAATTGGCCAGGACGGCTGGGTGCAGTGGTTCGACTCCGAGGACATGGTGGGCACGGCCAGAATCGACCTAACCCACGTCCACCTCCTTAACACTACTAGCCCCGACTCCTTCGCTTGGACTGACGAGTGCACCACCCTCGCGGGCTCGGATGTGACCTTCACTTGGCGCTTCTACTCCAACGACGACGGCGTCAACGGCAACGCAGGCTACGCTGGCTTCGCAATAGACAACATTCGCGTCGATGACTACACCTTCAGCGACGACGGCTATTACAATGAGGGCGTTTCAGGCATGGACGCCGCACAGAGGCGGACCATCAACATGGGAACCCATGACTTCGAGAACGGCCTGTACAGGATCGACCTGATGACACTCTACGACAACACCGACAACACCTCGAAGTGGTTTGACAAGCCCGAGATGAGCACAGCGAACAACGTGTCCACCATCCTTTTCGGCATCGCCAACGCCGACATCACCCTCCTACAGCCCGGCGTGATGGATTGCGTCACTGACATCATCTACGAGTGCGTTTACGCGTCAAACCCCTCCGGCCAGGCATCCCACAGCTTCTCGGTGCCGCTGTTGAACGGGGTGATTGAGGGCACATACGCTCTGACGATGAAAATCGTCGACGAGGACACCGGGCAGACAGTGTTCGAGCAGACGGCCGAGAACGGCCCGTTCTTGCTCGACCCACACCAGCGGGGGCAGGCCAATTGGACGTCCCCGTACAACCAGTGGTTCGATGGCCACAGATACAACATCAGCTTCTCCGCCACGCTAGGTGAAGGCGGGGAGGAGTCGGGCAACGAACGATTCTTCGAAATCGAGTTCCATGACCACATTGACGTCGCCATCTTCTCCGACCCAACTGACCAGAGCAGGCTCCAACGCGTCAAGAGCGATTTGCAGGCCATGAACAAGACCTACACCCAGCTCCAGGTCGATGACTGGAACACCTATGGAACGGAGGATTGGCTCGAGCACTACTCCAAGGTCCTGCTACCATGGCAAACGGACTACAACGTTGAGTACGGTGACTACTACGAGCTGCTAGGTACGCCCAACCCCCAGAACTCGGAACTCACTCTTACGGAGATCCTAGTTGACTACATGCAGGATGGTGGCACCGTACAAATCCACCTAGGACCCTATCGCAGCGAGTATCTGAGCTTGGGGACCGAAAGCGAGAGGCTTCCCTTCGACATGGACATAGTGATGAGGGACCACGTCAACCAAACCGTCGACCGCAGGATCCACTCGAACAACCTCACCTTCGTGGATCGCTTCCACCCGATCATGTCGGGCATCGGCACATCAGCTTTCGCAGGCGTGAACGGCGGATCCCACGTCGCGCTCTCCGGACTTGACACCAACCAAGTCAACGCGGACAACCTGCCACTCGTCTGCAGCGACGCCCCGACAGGGGAGAGCGAAGGAGGGAGGATTAGCGATGGCGGAACCTTCCACACGCTCATCAGGGACACCGTCAACCCGAGCCAGTCCCTGCTAGCGGTATGCAATTATCACCAGGGGGGGCTCATCGTCACCACCATAGACGTCGAGAACCCAACAGTGTCGCAGCCTTACGGAGACTCAAACTTCCCGCTGCTGTCCAACATGCTGGACTTCCACCTCACGCCCTACCCGAACGGTTTCGAGATCGCAGGAGAGGGCTTCGAGATGACCATCGACGGGCAGGTCCAGCCCATCGACGTCCTCACCGCGGCGTATCAGAGGACAGCGATAGAGAGCAATGCGTCCCTACAGTTCGGCTTCGAGACCAACGTGGACGGCATCTTCGCAGACTGGGCCATCGAGTCGGCTAACGGTGAGACCGTCACTGGATGGGACGGTGAGACCCTAGGGGATGACAACTGGCACATGCACCAAGTCGACGCGACGAGCTCGGTCAACGCCACCTTCTGCGTCCAAGACGACAGCGCTGACCTCGGCTGCAAGATAGATGCAGAGTGGAGGATCTGGCTGTACTTGCACGATGCCGCAGGCCACACCAGGATCACCAACGTCTCCATCTACACAAACGACATCGCCGCAGACAGCTCGGCCCCCGTGGCGCACATCGACATCGTGCAGGACGACATTAGCACCGAGTTCCTAGAGTTCGTAGGGTACCAACCTACGCCGACCGGAGAACAGGACAGCGACGGGAACTGGATAATGATCGACTCCCCTAAGTACAGAGTCAGGCTGACCGATACCGGCACCACCGACATAAAGTTCTCAGCTGCCAACAGCAGCGATATCGGGACTGGTATCAAGACTTACACTTGGTCGGTCAGTGGCGATGGCAACCAAGATCACCAGGTCATCCTCCCCAAGAGCCAATCCGACTGGCATTACACCTTCAGCAACCTCACCCCGAACAACAATCCAATCATGCTAGAGCTCGTTGTAACCGATCAGAGGAACCTCGACTCAACGCCTCCCTTCAGAATCTTCTTCGAGGTGGTCGGAGAACTATTCGGGGACGAGGAGCCCGAGAACGAGATGGACAGCATCTCCACTGCTGACGGCCATCGGTTCGACGCGCTTGAAGCCGTTGACATCATCAATATCACCGGAGTAATCGTCGACAACGACGAGGGGAGCGAATGCGACGTGACAGTCGAGGTCGCTCTCGATGACACCTCAATCTTCGACAAGGGAGAGGCTACCAAGACCACCCAGAAGGAGCTCGGCCGCTACGACAGGCAGTCAGGCCTGTGCGACGGTGATTCCTACGCGCTCTCATTGAACATCTCCCATCTGTATCTAGAGGAAGACGGCAACGCAGGATTGGTCTACATCAGGATCACAGAGGGCTCCTACGTGGTCAATGACCAGATTCAGCTCTATACCCTGCCTAGGCCGCTAGACCCCTGCGTAGTGGACCCAGCCTCCTGTGCCGAGGGCAGCAGCGGAGTGATGGAAATGGTCGTAATTGGAGGCATCGCCGCAATTATCCTGGTTCTAGTGGTTCTCGTTACGATGTTGGTCCGCAGTCGTGGACGAGACTCAGAGGGGGACTCGATGGAGTCCTTCGGAGGGGTGGAGCAGATGGACCCGGTCGAGGCTTACGTGCAGCAGCTCTTAGCCCAAGGCTATGACGAGGAGACTGCACGCCAGTACGCCAACATCGAGATCTACGTCCAGCAACTCATAGCCCAGGGCTATGACGAGCAGACGGCACGCCAGTATGCCCAACAGTACTACGCCCCGTATTCCGCCCAGCAGGGGGACGGCGGGGGCTAACCACTCAGAACGGGACGTGCAACTCCCACTTGCTCGGCACTCTCTCCCCCGATTCCTGTATTAGCGATATCCTCTCTTTGAATGCGGGCATTCTATTGCCAAGGACCGAGTTGTATAGCTTCGAGCCCCTGACCTCCTCGGGGATGCAGACCTTGCCAACGGTGGTCTCGCAGTCCAGAGCTCGATCGAGGTCTAGAGCATGGCGATTCAGCTTGTGAAGCAGCCCCATAGAGAGTCTGCTGATTGCGAAGTACGATGTTAGAATCAGGAAGAAGACCACGATCGAGCCAAGGGTAGTGGAGCCGAAGGCGTACATGGCGGCAGAGCCTAGGAGGAACACTATCGGCGCAACGAAGGTCAGTAGGAAGAAGGTCTGCGAGATTGGCTTCCTTTTACTCATCCTCCTGATTATGTCCCATCTCTGGTCCTTCTGGTCCTGTGGAGCGAAGGCACCGTCCGCCTCCATTCTCGCTGCCCTCTCCACCATCTTCCTGACGCCTTCCATCCGCGCCTCGAGACGCCTGTTGGGTGGTATGTCGATATCATCTCCATACAGTATCTCCAACCTGTCCGCGCACTCATCGAAGTATCCGAGCCTCACTAGGATCGCCAGTTGCTCGACGAGGGGAATGATTTCTTTGGGGGCCATCCCACTCCTGTCCTCCCACCACTCCAGGCCGTGCTCTAGCATCCCCAAGTGATCTACGAGGAGGGTTCCGCCCAGCTCCCATGCCCGAGCACTGTCGGGATTTAGATCCACAACCTTTCGCAGCGCGGACATGGCCTTCGCTGCCTGAGCGAGATCAGGCATGTCCTGCCTCCCTCGCGCCGTTACAGGAAGGCCCCACTGTGCGATTGCCATCCATGCATCTGCATGCGAGTCATCGATTTCGACGACGTCCCTGGCCAGCGAGATTGCCGAATCTCTGTCTCCGTCCTGCTCGGCTTCCAACGCATCGAGCCATAGCATCTCAGCGCTCTTCGCCACACTCGCTGCAATAGCAATCCGATGAAGAATGCTGGGGTGCGCCCCGCCAATCAGCGCCGGCCCTTGCTTGGCCCCCTTCTCCTCGTGTCCCTGCGGGGACTTCCTCTCTTTGGCGAGACGCTCCGCTTGCTAGGACCTCTCTTCGCTCCACTCCCCCTTCCATGGCGCTTGGTAACGTGCCTGCCCTTCCTAGCATCGCCACGACCCTGATGATGCCCACCTCGTTTGCCGCTAGTCCTGCCTCTTGCGCGACCTTTCCCCGACTTGACCCGAGGGGCGATTTCGACCGGCGAGCCAACTGCTGCCCTCGCATCGATTCCCCTCAATAGAGGGTGAATATGAATCAGGGGTTCCTCGATTGGCCCCAGTACCGTTTCGACCCTACCTAGGATCTTGCCACCTGTGATCCTGATGCTCGTACCCAATCGGGGGGCTCGTCCCTCGAAAGACGCGAGTAGGCCGCCTTCGTGAGAGGCCTCGGTGACCCGGCCCGAGAAACTCATGCGATCA
>JAYZLU010000094.1:0-2652 GCA_036153975.1 Thermoplasmatota archaeon
CCCGGCACGCTAACCTCATCACCGGTGGCCGGAGGATGACGGTGAGCAGCACAGCCTCGCCAGACGATGTCCTCGAAGCCACCCAGGTCATTGCGATGTCCTCTGGAAGCGTGGACGTGGAAATGGACTTCGAGCGCCCCATACCGATAGGGGGCAGCCCGACCTTCGACAGCATGAGCACGCCGCTGGGCCCGTCGGGAGACGTTCTGAGGGCCGAGGTAGTCGGCCATGCCAGCATCCCTCGCAAGGTGGATTCCGTGGCCGGGGAGACCGACTTGCTCGCGACCGAGGCCGCAGGGGAGCTGACCAGCTCAGGCATAGGCGAGGCGCAGATTTCACGACTGCTTTCCTCGGGGATGCTAGGGAGGGAGGGGATGAGAAAGCTCGTTCCCACCAGATGGGGGATCACCGCCACCGACGACATGCTCTCGAAGCGGCTCTGGGGCGCTGTCAGGGACCACCCGCCGCTCGACAAGGTCCTGGTGTTCGAGGCGACCTACCTCGACAACAGGTTCCACGTCATCCTGACCCCCGGCCTCTGGGCATTTCACATGCTCGAGGCTTGGACGCGCGGCTCTGTGTGGACCGAATCCGGCAAGGTCCTGGGCGACTGGGAGGACCTCGAGCCCCGTTCGGAGTACGCGCACAGGATTACCGGGGCATACTACTCGGCTCGACTGGCCGTGCTGGAGCACTTGGACTCCATCCGCCGTTCGGGGGCGTGCCTAGTATGGAGGGACATCGGGCCCGAATACTGGGCTCCGGTCGGCGTCTGGCTGATCAGGGAGACCATGAGGCAGGCGATGAGGTCCACACCGAGGCCGTTCGACTCCCTGGAGCAGGCCATAGGCTACGTCGCGCCAAGGGTCTCTGCGCCCAACGACCTTCGCAGCTCGTGGTTCGTCAGGAGGGGCAAGCAGACCAGGCTGGACGCGTTCTGACGCACTCGCCCCTTTCTGGAGTGAATGAATTCAAGGACGCCCACACCCACGATAGGCCGCAGCACGGGGTGATGCCTTGCCAGATTGGAAGAAGAACGGCTTCGCAAGAGACGGGTGGATCGAGATCAGGGGAGCCCGGACCCACAACCTCCAGGGCATCGACGTCAGCATTCCCAGAGGCAAGTTCGTCGTCATCTCCGGGGTGTCCGGCTCCGGCAAGTCGAGCCTCGCTTTCGACACCCTGTACGCCGAGGGACAGCGCCGGTACGTGGAGAGCCTCAGCTCCTACGCGAGGCAGTTCCTCGGCCAGATGAAGAAGCCTGATTGCGATTCTATCGAGGGCCTCTCCCCAGCCATCAGCATCGACCAGAAGCAGGGCAGCCACAACCCCCGCTCCACGGTGGCCACGGTCACCGAGATGATGGACTACCTCAGGCTGCTCTGGGCCCGCATCGGGCTACCTCATTGCCCGGTGTGCGAACGAGAGGTAACTAGGAGGACCGTCCAAGAGATTGTCGATGACGTCCTCTGGCGCTTCGAGGGCCACGGCATCGCGATCTGGAGCCCCGCGGTCAGGAACCGCAAGGGCACTCACGCCGACCTGTTCGCCGCTCTCGTGGAGCAGGGATTCCTCCATGGCAAGGTCAACGGGAGGGAGGCTGGCTTCGAGGAGTCACCCGACCTCGAGAAGAACCTACGTCACGACATCGATGTGAGGGTCGATCGGCTGCTGCTCCACGTCTCCAACCGCCAGCGTCTGACAGAGGCGATCGAGTCCGGCCTGAGGCTCGGCGCTGGCTCAGTAGCAGTCGAGAGCCTGAGCGCCCCCCATCCCGGTGATGACAACTTGGACGAGCAGCGGTTCAGGACCCAGCAGGAGGAGGTGATAGCCTACTCGGAGGAGTTCGCCTGCCCCGAGCACGGCGCCTTCATGCCGGAGATGAGCCCAAGGGTCTTCTCGTTCAACAACCCGCTGGGCGCCTGCCCCTCGTGTCAGGGACTGGGCGTCCAGCGCACCTTCTCCCCTGACCTCGTGATCGACAGGACAGCGACCGTCGGGGAGGGCTGCATCAAGCCGTTCCGACGCTCGATGATGTCTAGCTGGTACCGCAGGCAGATGACCCAGACCTGCGACCACTACGACATCCCCACCGACATACCGTTCGGCGAGATGGACGAGGACGACAGCGACATCCTCCTGCACGGCACGGGCAGCACGATCATCAACTTCGAGTTCAACTCCGAGAAGGGGTCATCGTACCGAATGGCTAGGCCATGGGAGGGCGTGTTCGCCCGCCTGCGCCGCTCCTACACCGACTCTAGCTCCGATCGAACCCGCTCTAGGCTGTCCTCCTACATGACCGACGAGCCGTGCACCGAGTGCGGCGGCGACAAGCTCAACGAAGCGGTCAGCAAGGTCACGGTCGGAGGCATCTCCCTGCCCGGCATCTCCCGATGCAGCGTGCTCGAGGCGCTCGCCGTGGTCCAGCACTGGCGGCTAGGGGGGCTGGACGACACCTGGGACAAGCTGGACAGGGACGTGCCGGACAGCGAGACCGTGCGCGCCACCGCGCAGTTCGACGAGCGCTCGCTGTACATAGCCAAGGAGATCATCAAGGAGATCGAGTCCAGGCTCCGCTTCCTCGCCCTCGTCGGGTTGGACTACCTCACGCTGGACCGCCGGGCCAACACGCTATCTGGGGGCGAGTCC
>JAYZLU010000095.1:0-8866 GCA_036153975.1 Thermoplasmatota archaeon
CGAGCCTCATGGACGTAAGCCCAGCCTCGGCCACTGAGATGATTCATCGCCTCACCAATAGGGGGATGGTGACTCACGTTCCATACAAGGGTTGCAGGCTTTCCCCTCTGGGGTTTCAGTACGCAGCACGGATAAAGCGCCGCGAGGGATTGCTCCAAATCCTTCTCTCAGAGGTGATTGGCTTCTCCGGTGACGTCACTGCAGTTGCATGCAGGATGGAACATGCCATTAGTGACGATCTGGAGGCCGCCTTGGACAGGCTCCTGGGGTATCCGGAGAATGCTCCCGATGGCACTCGCATCCCCATGGTTGAACGTGCTGTGGAGCCCCTCGGTAAAGGCACTCTGCTACCCATAGGTGCACTTCCAGATGGTGCCACCGCTACGGTGGATCTCATTCTAGTTAGCAGTGTCGAGGGGGTTACCATAGGAGCCGCCGGGTTAGCGGTCGGCTCCACAATCACTAACTCGGGGGGCGTGCTCACTTGTGACGGCAGTGAGCTCGAGGTGTCTAGGCCGATGTCCATGAGGATACTTGCTAGGCTCATCAGTGATGTTGGCGGTTGAATTCCATGGACGCGAAAGACGACCCCCAGACCTCGCTTCATATCGATTCAGAACTTGATTCCATGTTGGCGGCTCTCGCTCCAGAGGCGCCGCCCGCACCCGATCTCAGGTCACCGAAAGTCGGAGACGACTCTATGGTTGCACTGGGTATTAAGAAAAGGTCACTCAAGGCCAAGGAACTTGCCCTGAAGGGCATTGACGACTTCCTGATCAGCGGAGGCATCAGGCTGATCCTGTTCCTGCCAATCATCGTTGTAGTGCTCTTTGGCCTTGCTCAGTCCTATCGCGGGGCTGATCCTGAGTGGTGGACGGGAAGTGTGGAGGAGATTTTCTTCAACCTCCGACTCTCCACTGCGATTTATGCACTTTCACTGGCCATCATGGTCGCTGATCTTGTCCTCCTCTTCATCCTGCACTATCTTCTCTGGGTCACACAGCGCATCTTCCAAATAGAGACCGATGAGATTACGAAAACTGGCATGACCTTCCGCAGCGTCCATGGCTACGCTGAAATGAGGGCCGTCATCGATGGCGCTTCCAAGCAACTGAACCTAACTACCACCCTGATGGTACTCGCCACCGTGCTTCTTGGTTTGGCCTTTTACTTCTCCAGCGGCACCCAAGGAGTCCCAGTGTTGATTGCCCTATCTACGGGTGCGTTGCTCTCTGGTCACAGTGTGTACATGGTCTCCAATCGCCCGCGATTCAATACCGTGAGTCCGTGGGGGCTGTTAGAAGCATTTTCCCCCCCCATTCACCCTGCCCTACTTAACAAGCCGTTCAGCGATGTCATCAGGGCGCATGTCGACCCCCTCCTTGCTGTTCGCGTTTCCAAGTACGTGTCATCCTTCTCAGGCGATTTGCGTAAAGGCGTCAGGCTCTCGGAGTTACAGGAGTACCTTCTGCAACTCCTCCACATGTATCGATCGGGATTGATTGACGAGCAAGAGTTCCACTCTGCATTGGAATCAGTGGTACCCTCGAAAACAATCGAGCAGATTATCAACCACCCAGACCTTGGTGAGGAGACCCTTGACCGGCTCCTCATGCATGCTCGACGGCGTTGCGCCCCCTTCTTCAGACTGCATGATCGATTGCGAATGCACCTCAACAACCCAACGGCCTCTGGCGTTTGGTTCGATGTGGATATGGAGAACCTCACCCTAGGTCACGCAAACCTGTTTGCTTTCGTGCTCAATCAGACCGGTGAGAGCCAGGACCTTATTCTGAGGGTGCAAACACCGGACTTTCGGCCCAACGAATGCGTGTATCGCCTCCGGACCAAGCCACAGAACAATGAATCACTCCAAGAGGGCAAGCCCCTGTTCGAGTCCCTCACTGACGCAATGCTCTCATCTCGCATTGTCTGGCAGAGCCTAATCCCATCTTCCATGGGCGAGGCAACAGTGACCGTCAGGCTCGAGGATTCCTCTGGTAACCTGATTTCTGGCAAGGTTTTGACTGCGCAGGTCAGGTCTGACCTGTTCACCCGATTGAGGATGACCACCGGGGCCCTTTTCATGTTCGGTGCGGCTCTAGCTGTATTATCCCCCCTAGTACCGTTCATAGCGTCCCTTCTAGGGCTTTAGTTCGGTTCAATAAGGAACCGTCCCTCGCGGGCCCATGGGGGCGGAGGATTCCATCGGCGACGATCTCAGAAACCGGCTTCATGCCATGGAGGCCAAGCTCAAGAGGATGAGAGGGCAGCGAAACGGCTACAGTGAGGCTGCTCGGAGGGCCGCCGACTCAAGGAATTCCGTTCAGCAGCAGGGGTCTGAGCTGAGAGAGGGAATCAAGGCGCGGATGGACGAGCAAAAGGAGGTGCGTGCGCAGGCCAAGATGCATCAGGCCCGTCGCGACGAGATTCAGAAGTACCTCGGGGAACTCATCTCTAGGAAGCGGGGAAGAAGGAGGGATGGCCCTAGCAAATCGGTGGTCATCCAACTCTCGGAGACGGTTAGCGAGATTGAGAGACTAGAGAATCAAATCATGACCGACGGACGGCTGACTCTCGACAAGGAGAACGATTTGATTAAGCAACTGCGGTCGTTGATTTCTAGGAGGGACGAACTCCTTCCCGCCGTCAAGGAGCATCAGATCATCACCATAGACCTAGGGGACATGGAGGAGTCAATACAACGCCTCAAGGCAGAAGCGGACAATGAGCATCAGCTCATGATCGACCAGAACAAGCTTGCAGACGGAATTTGGACGGACATCAAGCCCATGCTCGAGGAGCGAGACTTCCTTAGGGGGGAGGGGGATCGCCTCCATGAGGCGTTCCTTAGTGAGAGGAAAAAGGCCGACGACATCCATTCCAGCATTGTAGAGATGCTTACTAAGGTCAATGCGATTAGGGACGAAATCAAGTCTCAGCTTGAAGAGAGGGAGAGGCTTGTCCGTGACCACAACCAATCCGTCAGAGACACCCTCAAGACACCTGATCAGGACGAGGGACTGGTCGACTCATTGTCCCAGGAGCTCATGGAAAGCGGCGCCATCACTTTTGGTGGCACGGTGGCCGGTTCCGAGGGGAGCGAGTCAAGCCACCAGAGGGGAAAGCGCCCAACACGACGCTTGCGAACCACTAGGGGCAGGAAGAGTTGACTCACCAGCCGCGCTCTTCAAGATGCAACTCTAGTGATTCGATTTCAAGGCCGGCCATGGCTTCCCCGACCATCGTGCTCGCCTCGGCAACCACCTCCGGCTCGTCGTAATGGTGAGTAGCGAGCACTATGGCCTCAGCGGTCCTTGCCGGGTCCGAACTCTTGAAAATTCCCGAGCCCACGAATATCCCATCCATCCCGTGCTGCATCATCAGAGATGCATCGGTTGGGGTTGCGATCCCCCCTGCGGAGAAGGTGACTACGGGCAGCCTGTTGTGGTCAATAACATCGCTGAAGACGGAGGAGACCTCGCTTCTCAGGGACTTCACGTCGCCGAACGGCGTGCTCAAAAGCGAGATGTTGAGCTCGGATGCTGTCTCAAGCCGGTGGAAGCCGCCCATGATGGTGTCAATCATCCCCTCTCTCGTGTTGGCGTCGCCAGCCCTTGCGAACTCGATCTCGGCGCTCAGCAAGCGAGCGTGCTTCACAGCGCTAACCACGTTGCCAGTCCCCGCCTCACCCTTGGTGCGAATCATGGCAGCCCCCTCAGCGATTCTCCTGACTGCCTCTCCCAGACTAGTGCAACCGCATACGAAAGGTATGGTGAATTTGTGCTTGGCGATGTGGAAGAATGGATCAGCCGGAGTTAGCACCTCGGACTCGTCTATCATGTCAACTCCAAGGGCTTCCAAGACGCGGGCCTCTTCGTCATGTCCGATTCTGGTTTTGGCCATCACGGGGATACTGGTCGTCTCGATAATGCCCTTGATCAGGCTTGGGTGACTCATGCGAGCGACTCCCCCAGTTGACCTGATGTCGGCTGGGACCCTTTCGAGAGCCATCACTGAGACAGCCCCTGCGTCTTCTGCGATGTGGGCTTGCTCGGGCGTCACGACATCCATGATTACGCCGCCCTGCTGCATCTTGGCAAAGCCACGCTTCAGCAGTTCGGTTCCATAGCGAAGACTCTCCAAGTCGACTCTTTGTGGCACATCGTTCCCTCGCGGCGCGCACTGATGAACCTATTTCTTCGCAGAAGTTGTTGTGAGCGCTCAAGAATCGGCCAAAACTGGTGAGTCACCCTCTGCCAGAGGGAGATTGGGGGCCTCGTTTTCGTTCCTGTCTAGCCAGCTCATTTCTTCGTCGGGCAAGTCGGTATCAGCGTAGATTGCTTCGACGGGGCATTCGGGTATGCAGGCGGCGCAGTCGATGCATTCGTCCGGGTCAATTACTAGGTACTCGTCGGCTTCCCTGAAGCATTCCACGGGGCAGACTGCCACGCAATCCTGATACTTGCATTTCACGCACGCACTGGTTACCACATGAGTCATCCAATACCCTGTTGAGGGGTAGGCATTGAGCATAAGAACGCTTGGTTACAGGTCCTGTCAGCCTCTGAGTTCGCATATCAGATTGGTAGCGAGGGCCACGACGTCGTCTCCTGGATATGCCTCTAGCTTGAACCTCCCCTTGACCACAGGATCACCATCGTTTTCGCATAGCCTAGCGTTTCCTCTTACCAACTCCGAGATGCTGATCCTGAGGTGCAGGACCTTCTCGTCGTCGATGCGAGCGTCTAAGCCTTCCTCGAGCAACTTTCCCAAGGAACCAATACCAATCCTTCCGAGGGATTTCAGTGCATCCTTCCTAGAAAGGCGAGCAACCAGGGTCATCTGTGGAGCTCCGAGGGCGGATTTCCCACTCTTGACATCGATTACTGAATCCTCCCCAGCCAACCAAGTCAACGCCTCGGTGATCAGTTCTATGTCGTCAACGGCACTAGAGTGGACCCTCCATGTCCCTCCATGCAGACTCATGTAGGTTCGGGACGTTGTGTTGTATTCAAACCGCCGTAGTGGCACGCAGCTAAGCCCTCGGCATTCCGTTCAAATACTGGTTGCAGTTCGGACGGCTCGCAAACGGGGTAGCCCCCGAAAGAAGGAGTCGTTTCTATGGCCAAAGGCGCAACGGCAAGAGCGGCTGCTCGCAGGCAGAAGGACAAGTGGAAGGCAAAGCGTTGGTACTCCATCCGAGCCCCTAGGAACCCGTGGTCGTTCAAGGTCATAGGGGAGACCATCGCCGAGGAGGAGAAGGCTCTGCTCGGTCGGCATTACGAGGTCATGCAGAGCGAACTCGATGGCGATTTCTCCAAGATGCACGTCAAGATTTGTTTCAGGGTCACCGACGTCATCGGCAGCGATGCCCTCACAGAGTTTGTCGGCCACGATGTCATGAAGGACCACGTGAGACGCCAGATTCGTCGTGAGCGCGGCAAGATAGACGACTCCATCGACCTAGTCACGGAGGATGGTTACTTCATCAGGATCAAGCCGTTCATCGTCACCCGCTCTCGCATCAAGGGAAGCCAGAAGCAGGAAACCAGGACCATAGCAAGGAACGAGGTCATCAAGTTCTGCGCGAGGTCCACGTGGATCTCCGTTCAGAAGGCCCTGCTAGACGGCTCTTTGGAGGAGGAGGTCAGGAAGGCCGTTTCAAAGATACAGCCAGTCAGGGCAGTCTTCTTCCGACGTAGCCAACTAATCCAGTCGGGCGTCGTCATCGACGAGGGTCCGACCCTCGAGGAAATCATAGCAGATGAGAGAGCCGAGGAAGATTCTGGAGTCGATGATACCGACGCGTTGGTGGAATCTGATCCAGAGCCGACCAGCGACGATACACCAGACTCTGTCACCCGAGACGCGGAGACAGAAACCACACTTGAAGAGGAGACGGAGGATCGACCCACTGAGGACGACAGCGACCTCTCGGGCCTGTCCAAGAGGCTCAAGGCCGAGATCGTCTCGATTGCCAAGTCTAGGGGTCTGGATGCAAGCGGCACGAAGCAGGTGATCGTAGCTAGGATTTACGAGTCCTTGACCGTTCCCGAGCTCAAGGTCCTGCTCAAGCAGGCCGACAAGTTGGTCTCGGGAAAGAAGGCAGACCTCGTTGCCCGCCTAGCGGAGTGAGTGCAATGGCCCGCATCGCGGTGCTGTGCGGAACCGGGATGAGCGCTCTTACGAGCCTGATGTCATCGGTGCCAGAGGCAGCCTCGGAGTCTGTAACAGTCGAGTCCGCGTGGGGCGAGGTCCCCGTAACCATCACATCTGTATCAAGCGGTGAGGTCGTGGTGATCGACCGTCACCACTCCGAAGGAGCGAAGAGGACCCCACCACACGAAATCGAGCACCGTGCCAACGTCCATGCAGCCGCAAGCTGCCTCCCAGACCTCGTGGTCAGCATCAATTCGGTGGGAACCATGCGTGAGGACCTGAGACCGGGAACCATAGGGGTCGCAGGGGACGTCCTGGACTTGGCCGAGCGCCCCTGGACCTTTCATGACGATGATGCCACCCACGCAGACAGGAGCTCCCCCTTCGATTCTCACGCGGTTTCGGTGTGTTGCACCGAGCTAGTGAATCGCCAAGGAGGGGTCTTGTCTGGGCTGATAGTTGCCCAGTGCGTAGGACCCCAGTTCGAGAGCCCCTCCGAGATCGATGCCTTGGAGTCCATGGGGGCCGATGTGGTTGGTATGACGTTGGGTCCCGAGGCTAGGCTGGTGGCCGAGACGGGCCTGCCCCACCTAGCTATCGTTTGCTCGTCGAACTGGGCGGCGGGGCGAACCCCGGGCTCTCCTGATGTTTCCATCGACCATGAAGCGGTCGATGCAATGTCGGGCACCATGGGGGAGCGCGTCGGTGATTGCCTGATGGCGCTTCTAGCTGAGATGGGTGATTAGTTGGACAGGGATCTAACTATTGGATTCGTATTATTGGGGTGTTCCTTGCTTCTGTTCCCTCTGATGATGAATCTGATGCAGGAACACGATGACTCAGTCAGGGAACATGAGCGCGAGTGTGACATGGAGTACAGGATACTAGTACTCGATACCATTGAGTCCCCCGATCCCGTGCTGTGCGAGGAGCTGGAGAGAGAAAAAGCGCGCAAGACGACGTACTTCCTAGGGTCGCTGGGCCTGTTCGTGGTATCGGGAGTAGGCGGACTGGTCATGGTGCTGCCACATGATGAAAGGGACCCCAAGCAGCCCCCACCGGGCCGAGAACTACGTTGATGGGTCTCCTTGCGCAGCCAGTACCATGGCACGACCCGTGAGTGTGAATGACTGGATAGAGGTAGAGACGCAGGACAGCCCGGATGGCTCCTGGTTGACCATGATGTCGCGTGTGGCGGCGTTCCACCACAAACACGCCTTCGCATCAGAGGAGAACCACGGGCACGACATGGGCTACAGGGTGGCTCTCACTGTAGAGGAATTGGGGGAGTTCGCAGCTGCAATCACAAAGGGTAAGCCAGACGAGGAGGCAGCCGAGGAGCTGGCCGACCTGCTAATTCTGATACTCGGACACTCGCTGGCCATGAAGGTCGATCTGGAGGCAGAGTTCCACCGCAAGATGAATCGCATAATGCTGAGAAAGGCCCGCATGGGCAAGCTGGGCATACGTGTGACAGAGTACTCAGACGCTACAGAGTGAGTTGCCACATATCCAATCCATCTAGGAAGTATTGGACTGCGGTTGTGACAATCAGCAGGCCCATAACGCGAGTGATGGCCCTCGTGCTATTCTCCCCCACCACGTTCCTCATGTTCGTCGCAAGGAAGAACAAGGACAGCGAACACGCCATCACTACGAGTATTGCCAGAGCGACGGCTCTGAATCCATATGTCGTGCCCATCAGGATAACGAGTGTAATCGCCCCCGGTCCAGCGAGCATTGGCATCCCAAGGGGGACCAAGTCGAAGTCAACAGAGTCGCCCATTGAAATCTCCCCACCCGATGCCACCGGAATGACCTTCCTAGAGGGCTTCTGCCCCTCCTTGAGCATGTTCATACCCACAGTTCCCAGCATCAGTCCACCGGCAATGCGAAGGCTGTAAAGTTCCACTCCAATGTGATTTAGTAAACCTTCACCGACAACCAGGAAGGTCAGCAGAACTAGGGCAGCGAAGGCACAAGCACGAGTGGCAACTGATTGCAAACCCCTCTTGTCTAGATCGCTTCCCATGGCTAGGAAAAGAGCTATCGATGCGGGCGGGTCAACTATCACAATCAGGGGCACGATAACTAGCGAGAGGGCAATCAAATCCACGAGCGCCGCCCGACCGCAGCACCTATTTGAATATTATACAAAGAAGCGCTAATCACGGAGGCCCCTACTGACTGCACAGGGGACACCCAATCAACCGACGTCCGGGGGGCCCGCCATGAAGTCAGAACGGCCACAACACATCCAGCATCACGATACTGACATGAGGAGCCAGCCTTGAAAGGTGTTTGCTAGAGCCCCCTTTGATACGTAAATCCGGAACAACGTTGATGCCCTTTCACCTAGAGTAGCCACTTAATTGAATGGTCGGGCAGGAGATCGTATGTGCAGATAGTGTGCTACGAATGCGGAGGACGCTGATAGCAACGAAACGACGATCGTCACCTCGGAAAGTAGTGCGGAGGACATGGCGCCAGCCTCGACTCCCAGCCAAATGATGAGCGCGGCGAAGGTCAGACGGCTTGCGGCCAGTACCTCGAAGTAGGTGGAATCTTCCGGCCCATACCCGAGGATTCGACCCACACCGAGCCGGGGGAAGGGGAGTCTGGTCACTGCGGCAGCGAGCAGGAAAATGAGCCAATTCCACGAATCAGTGATTGCAGACCACTCAATGCGCGCACCGGCGAGAAC
>JAYZLU010000096.1:0-9116 GCA_036153975.1 Thermoplasmatota archaeon
CCACCCCAACAGTAGGGCCTTCGCACCGTCATCGAGGCCCTCGGAGGGCTCGTCGAGCAGTACGACGCGGGAGTCCGCACTCAGTGCTGCGGGAGCTAGTCCGCACAGCAAAGAAAGCCTCCTTCTGAGGCCGCCGGACAGCTGGGAGACTCGGTTGTCCGACCTGTGTTCGAGCCCCCATGCAGCGAGCAGAACGGAGATGTCGTTCCCACTAGGGTCGCGCCCAGCTACTGAGAGGGCTGTAGCGAGTCGTTCCTGGACGGTCTCCTCACCGCACATACCGTCCTTCTGGAGCGTGGGGCCCATCGATGGAGGGGATGTGCGGCGTCCCTCTGAGTCTCGGACGACCCTCTGCATGCCAGACTCGGTTCGCCACGTCACCTTGCCCGAGCGCAGTGGGAGAATTCCTGCGCATGCCTCAATCAAGGTGGTCTTTCCAGAGCCATTCTCACCCAATACGGCCACTACCTCGCCCTCACTGAGGGAGACGGATGCGCCTTCGAGTACCTTCCTCGGGCCCCGATGGACCTCTATTCCGCTAGCCCCAACGAGTGTGGTTTGGTCCATATCGTGGCGAGAGCGCGTCTTCGTTTGAGTCGTTCCGTCCCTACGAAGCCCTCTTGATGGCCAGTCATCAGGGGTTGGGTGATGGCGTCGGTGGGGTTTGACAGCGACGTGACTTGGAGCTATCTCGAAACAACGGACTACGTGTGGGTAGCCATACTACTCGCAGTCACAGTGGGTCCGTTCATCGCGGCCGCTCGAAACGAGACGAGCATCGCTCTAGCCATGGTGCTCTCCCTGCTACTGGTAATGTTCGTCCAGTTCGCGCTCTCTACATTCGACTCCGAGTTATTCGGTTTCGAGCCCATTCACCTGTTCAGCGTTATTCCAGTGATATTTACTGATTCATCTACTGCTGGGGATCCTTCCCAGTTCCATCGCATCTTCACAGCCGCTTGGCTGCATGCTGATTGGATTCACGTTCTGGGTAACGTCCTGGTAATCGCCCTCGCTGGAGTGCCACTGGAGCAGCGTCTAGGAGCGAGGAGGTGGCTTGTGGTGTATGCGCTCGGCTTCATCGGAGGGAACCTAGCGTGGATTGCATCGCATCCAGATTCCGGGGTGCCAGCCATCGGGGCGAGCGGCGCCGCATTCGGCATCCTCGGGGCGTACATGGCCTGCTGGCCGGAGGACAAAATCGAGTTCCCCCTAGTGTTCCTCATTCGAGCGTGGCCGGTCTGGCTCATCGCCTTCGTGCGCCTTGGGCTCGAGGTCTTCCAGATGTACTCGGTCCAGTCTGGAACCGCGGGGGAGACAAATATCGCACACATGGCCCACGTTGGCGGTTTCTTCCTCGCCTACGCCCTAGCGAGACCGATTGCAAGAGGTGCGCCGAGCCCATTGGACGAATCCGGCCAACCGGCAACTGGGGCCTCGCGTGCGGAAGCCGTCAGGAGCCAGGCAACGGCGCGGATGGGGGGGCTGGAAAACGACCCATGGACCGGGGCGGGAAAGCCCCTCCAGGGGCAAGCAGCCAGAATCCTCACGAGGCTCCGCGAGGAGGGGGACGAACTGGAGACCAGGAGGGCTTGGCTCGAAGAGCTCGCTGAGCACACTATCTGTCCGGTCTGCGAGGGGGAGGTGCTTCCAATCATGGACAGAGGGGTATGCGAACTCAGGTGCGGAATCTCTGTTCGGCACATGAGGTGGCCATAATGATGCGTGCCGAGTACCATCAGAGGTTGGAATTATACCAAGCATGACTTTGGCTCTCTTTGAGAGCCATGCGTGACAGAGCATCTCCGTTCACGCCACTCCTAGCCGCATGCATGATCATCGTCCTCGACCTCTCGGTGGGGGCCGTCGCGAGCATCCACCCCGAAGGGGGGTTGGATGGCATGCCCTCAGATCCCCATTCTGACGATCCCCCCACCCTGGTGTGCGGCCTTGACCCATGCCTCCCCAAGGACAGGTCCCCGACCCACTCACCGCACGACGCGGGACCCCCGGTCCAAGAGTTCGGCTGGTGGCAAGTATTCTGGTCAGACGCAGATTCCAACGGCATGGACGACAGACTCCAATCAGTTCTCGCTGGACAGAGGGAGTCGGTCTCCAAGACTGCCATCATAGGGGATGATGGGCGCCTTACTGTCGCAATCATCGTCCACTACGCCTGGCACCCCGGTCCCTCGGACATCGCTGCACTCGTCGATGCCATATCAGCACACGGCTGGGAGAGCGGAGGGTCTTGGTTCATGCCCATGGATCACCTGGACGCCATCGTCCTCGACCACGTTCCTGTCAGCGCTCTGATCGACGTTTGGGGGCTCGATGGGGTCATGCTGGTGGAGGAGCAGAACGTCATCGTGCCATACCTGGACAAGGCGACTCGGGGATCCAAGGTGAGGGTCTCTGAACTCTACGATGAGACTCTCAGAGGCCTGGGCTACACGGGTTCGGGCATCGTTATCGCTGTGGTGGACACCGGCGTTGACAACGAGCACTTTTCCCTTGACGACTTCTCGGACAACAACCACGACAACACGAAGGATCCGGACGATCTGCCCGACCCGAAATGGGTCGCTGGATGTGATGCGACCGGAATCGGGCAGTCTGGATGCAACGAGGAGGACCCAGACGACGGTGACGGGCATGGCACTCACGTAGGCGGGATAGCCCTCGGCACTGGAGACTGGACGCGCACCAACCAAGGCTACGCGCCGGGCGCCTACCTCGTCGACGTCAAGGTCATGGAGGACTACGGAGGAGGGAACTCGCAATCCATCCTAGCCGGGCTACAGTGGATTATCAACAATCACGAGACAGACTGGGGTAACAACGAGTCGAGCAGGGGCATAGACGTTGTGTCCATGTCCTTCGGCCGCCAGAACTCCCCGGGCAGTGACAACTCTGACGATGGGTCGAACGCCGAAGCCCAACTCGTCAACCAAGCCTCGGAAGCGGGACTGGTCTGCGTAGCAGCAATCGGAAACGACGGCGAGAACTACGTCAATTCCGTTGGCGCGGCCGACACCGCCATTACCGTGGGCTGGCTGGATGACAAGAATTCCATCGACAGAAGCGACGACACGATATCGAGTAGCTCGAACTACGGTCCGAGGGAGGATGACGGGGACGGGGACTCCTACGACGAGTTGAAGCCGTGGGTCGTCGCGCCCGGCTCGAATATCAACTCGGCGAAGCACGGCGAGTCGAGCAGCATCCTCCCCGGATCCGAGAATAACAGGGCATCGGACGACTACGTGCAGAAGTCGGGATCCAGCATGTCGACCCCAGCGGTTTCGGGCATGGTCGCAGTCATGTTGGAGATCGGCGAGGTTCAGAGGCTCGACTTCTTCGAAGAAGGGAAGGGGATCTGGCGCAGCGAAGCCATCAGGGACTACCTCATGAGGTACTCGGAATCGAGAGGAGGGACAACGGAGGAACATGAGGGAGAGAGTTGGAACGACCGCTATGGCTTCGGCATCATCGATGGTGGAATGGTCGCTAGCGGGATGCTGGGGGCAGAGCAGAACGCTAGCAGCGAGGGTCCGACTCCCCCCCTAGCAGGGCACTGGGTGGAGATCGAGAATCCTGCGGACGAGTCCTGGGTGGTGCAGGGCCAGACATACAACCTCCGTGGCCACATCAACGAGCATGGGGAGGACAATGGCTCAATTGAGGAGGTCATAGTCAAAATTGAGTACCAGTATAGGCCCGATCCGCAGGAGCCAATATCCAAGACCACCCTAGTCGATTGGCACGGTCCAATCGGAATCACAAACTGGACGACGCCCCTCAGCGTACCCTTCTTCCCTGAAGATTTCACAGATCTCAGAGTAATAACCAAGGTCTCGGCTCGAAATGAAATCGGCCGCTGGAGCAACCTGACTGAGTTCGAGTACTTCATCGGCACGGTCAACATGACCCTAAATTCTCCGAGCGGCCAGGATGGCCTGAGCGACGTCGTCAGTGTATCGGGTCAATTGGAGTCGATTGATAGTGCTACCATCCAATGGAGGCTGGGAACCGAGGATTGGGAGGATGCCGCGACTTACTCGGGGAATGGGGAATTCGAAAGCGAATGGTCGTTCAACTGGGACACTACTAGCGTCAAGGATGGCGAGTACAGGCTGTCTGTGAGGCTCGATAGCGGAGTAGGAGTCGTTACCGAGGAAATTCGAAGGACCGTCATAATCGACAACGTCCCCCCTACGCCGGACCTCGTGTTCGTGAGCAGTTCGATCTCCGTTCAGGAGTTTGGGATCCCCATGTCAGAGGCGTTCGTGAACACCTTCCTCGAAGTGAGGGCGACGGTTAGGAACACCGGAGACATGGCGGCCAACGAAGTCGGAATAATTCTTGAGGAAGACGGATCCAGGAAGGACGAGTATGTCGTACCGAACATAGACAGTGGCGACTTCATCGACGTAGTTCTGTATTGGAATCCCTCCTCATCGGGTGAGCCCTCAATCGCCATCATCATCGATCCGTTGAACACTATCGAAGAGCTCGATGACTCGAACAACAGGCTCTCCGCGTCGTTTCCAGTTCTTCCCCGGCCCGAAGGTGTCGACTTAGCTATCAGAGAGGGGGCAATTGCCACGAGTCCGGTCGTGCCACGCCCGTTCGAGCAAATCCTAGTCGAGGCTCGTGTCGACAACCTGGGGGCTAGTGACGCCGTCGGAATCGAGGGGTCTCTGGAGATTTTGACGGAGAGGGGCTGGGAGCAAGTCAGCACTGCGAGTGCTGCATTCGTTCTTGGCGGGTCGTACGCCCTGCTCCAATTCCTGTACATCCCCAACCAAACTGGCCCTCAAGATATACGAGTCAATGTAGTATTAGAGGGGGCAACGGATCTAGACTGGACCAACAATGTCCACCAAAAGACGGTACTTGTCGATAGGGCGACGCTGACGGGACCGAGGGAGGCCGAATTCAACGTGGGCGAGACTCCGATTGAAATCATCAACCTGGATGATGAGGAAGGCGGCCTAGTCATCACCGAGAAGGAACAGACGCTCTACTTGTACAAGCTGACACCGAACAAGGCTCTGGTAGCATGCAGCAACATCATGGAAGATCGCTGGTCAGGTGACATCGTAGTTAGGAGCACTGAGGACGGCATGGCCCACGTCCTGTGGACCAGGCGGTACCTCGACTCGAATGGCTTCCTGATGCAGACCCTGAGCTACTCCACCATCGACCCCACATGCAGAATGGCCCCCATCCAGGACCTAATGGAAGGTATCCCCCTCTCTGATGGCAAGTACTGGGGTATAGACATGGATGTAAGCGATTCTGAAATCATCGTGGCTGGCTACCACAGGGATCTCTTCACAGGTGGCACCATGGGTGACATCACGAACATATTCCTCCTCCACGCTGACGCGCCTACCTCATCCTCCGACTGGGATCTGAGCCCCAGCATCATTGCCAACATTGACGTTACGCCATCGACCTCCGATCCACTTGCCATTGAGTTCGGCCACGAGCGCGCGCACCTCCTCTACCAGACCACCAGGAACGACACGACTGGCAAGGAGAGGCTAGGATTGTGGTACGCACACGGCCTTATCGAGCAGTCGCCATGGTCATACAAGAAGGCGGTAGGTGACGAAGCATCCCTACCTCACATGACGGTGATAGTCGAGGACAAGGAGGAGAGAATCGTGGCACTCTGGAGGGAGGGCGAGGACCAGAACTCCGAACTACTGGCAATAGTTGCCGACTCGACCTTCGAGTCTCAGGATGGCTTGGAGGCACGACTCCCTGCGAGGGGCCTGGGTGGCATCGGCATTGTGGGAACAGAGCGTGGAATCCAGGTTCTCTATGATCATGTGGGTCCCTTCGGACCTCAGGTTGAATACGGCATTATCGATCATGAGGATGGCTGGATCGGACTGTCAAACAGGATTCTGTCAGGACAGATCAATGTGATTGACAGATCCCCAGAGATAGGCGAGACCGTCATGCTACTATCGTCCTCGAGCGGATGGCAGATTCGGTCCCTCGTCGACGACGGCGGCGGATCCAGGAAGGGGGAGACGATAATGGATCAAGTCAGGTCATCCCTCGGACTGGACGAGGCTAGCTTTGAGATTCTCGTAATAGGTGTCGCATTCGCTGTACTGATTCTTGGTGCTGTCGCCTTGGTATCACTATCTGCCCAAGGCCTCAGGTGGGTTGGAAGGAGGCGGACAATCGAGGTCGACGATGCTGTATTGATGGAGGACGACGTGGTCGATCTGATAGATGACTCTGACCTTTCCATAAGCTCCGGAGATGTTGAGCTGGTTCGACCTCCAGAACCTGAACAAGATTCCATAGGGGCTGAGGGACGTAGGGCTCGACGGGAGCGCAGGAGCGAATCGGAGCCGGTTGCTGATGCCCCTGCTCTGGAGGACTTAGGCACAAAGCCGCTCCCAGCACTACCGGCCGAAATGCTTGGTCCTGCCTCGGCATCAGTGAGCCGCCCCGCTGTGTGCAGCAACTGTGGGGGTCGATTCGTAGCCAGTACCAAACTTAGTTCGACCAGATGCCCGATTTGTGAGGAAAGGGTCCCCCTCTGAGGTTCCGCGATGCCGGTGGTGCTCCTTGCCTCGGCCTCAGCGCGACGGCGTGCATGGCTTTCGGAGCGGCTGAGAGTCACGGGTGCGGCATTGGAGGTCACTTCCCTGCTCGCACCGGAGCCTCCTCTTGTATCTGGATTAGAAGTCAGGGCGCAGGTCGAGCAATCGTGCCTCTCAAAGGCCCGTGCTGCAGTGATGGAACTGACAGTCAGGGGCTCGCACGAATTCCCTGACTTCACTCTTGTAGCAGACACCCTCGTAGAGGATCCTGATGACCCTCTGATGCCGTTGGGGAAGCCGCAGAACAAAGCGAGTGCTACGGCTATGCTGCTCAGGCTCTCCGGTAGGAGGCACAGGGTCTGGTCATCCACGGCAATCCTCTACCCACCGGGCGAAACTCGGGGCACCAAGGCACTTCACGGTGGTTGGACGGCGGACGTTTGGACCGAGACCTCCATCGTCGAGTTCGACGAGTTGGACGATGAGAGAGTATTAGGGCTGATAGAAAGCGAATCATGGGTGGGGAAGGCGGGAGGCTATGACATGGCGGGGGAAGCGCGCTCGAACCTGGGGCTAGTCGAAGGAGATGAAGTGACAGTTCTGGGCTTCGCGCCAAATGCCATCGAATCCCTCACCGGAATGATCTCCTAGACGAACGCGACGCCGCCGTGCTTGAGAACGAAGTCGCGCTGTAGATCGTCGAACCACTCCAGCATTGCCACGCTGAAGCGCACGGAGACTACCTCGGCGTCCATCAGAAGATCGTCCTGTATCCCCCTGAGGGTGCCGGGAGCAGCGCCGCAGGACACGCAGGCGCCATCCAAGTCCAGAATCAACGACAGTGCCGAGCTGCCGCTGTGCATCTCCTCGACAACCGCCTCGGTGACAACCAAGCCACCTCCATGGCCGTCGAGGGCAGCCCTGACCGGACCCAATCTAGCCATCAGGGCAGGTACCAAGTTCAGGTCGTAACTCTCGGCCAGCTCAACGAGCGAGAGCGCCTCGAGCCGTGCAATCTCGATAGGGTCGTGGGCCTCGGAAACCCTTCTCTGCGACTCCTTTAGCATCGCGGCCTCTGTTTGGGCTCTGTAGGCCTCCTCGAGGCTGTCTGAAGTCGGATTGGAATCGTCCTCGCCGACATTCATGCTATTCCGAGCAGGCAATCTGATTTTAGGGTGACCAAAACTTGAGGCAGATATTGAAAAGGGGGCTAGTTTCAGCGTAGGCTCGAGGAACGCGTGATGACTCGAGAGGCATCTCTTTTGGAGATACGAGGGCTACATGCAGGAATCGACGATACGCGAATTCTCAAGGGCATCGACATCACGATTAATCCTGGTGAAATCCATGCCATTATGGGACGAAACGGCAGCGGCAAGACAACCGCCGCGAACATCATCATGGGGCACCCGGATTACAAGGTCGAGCAGGGGGATGTGCTGCTCTCCGGAGAGGATTTGCTGGAGCTCGAGCCGTGGGAGAGAGCACGCAAGGGCGTATTCCTCTGCTTCCAGTACCCACAGGCCGTCCCGGGACTACAGGTCGGCAACTTCCTCAGGAAGTCCGTTGCAAGCATCAAGGGCGAGGAAGCCGCCAAGGGCGCGGGGTTCAGAAGCACCCTGAAGGGTGCCATGGAGGCTCTCGACATTCCCCGTAGCTTCCTCTCGAGGTACGTCAACGACGGTTTCAGCGGAGGTGAGAAGAAGCGCTTCGAGATCCTCCAACTGCTCATCCTGCAACCGAAGCTGGCAGTGTTGGACGAGACCGACAGCGGTCTTGACATCGATGGAATCAGAATCGTCGCTGCTGGAATCAACTCGGTCGTCAGGGGGACTGACTCAGGAGCCCTGATCATCACTCACTACTCAAGAATCCTCGAGCACGTCCAGCCGGACAAAATCCACGTCCTGATGGGAGGTCGGATAGTTGCTACAGGAGGCCCTGAACTCGCCACGCAACTAGAAGAGCGAGGTTACGAGTGGCTGGACTTGAGGGCGAGGGCCGAGGCGGAGGGACCAGCATAATGCCAGCCAACCAGGTTGCACGGGAAGCCGTCGGTGACTACAAGGCCGGATGGCACGACCCAGAGAACTCCACCATCCGCTTCGACTTCGGACTCTCCGAGCAAATCGTCAGGAACATCTCCGCCATCAAGGCAGAGCCGCAGTGGATGACTGACATCCGCGTCAAGGCGTACCACCACTTCATGGAGCGCCCGATGCCGACGTGGGGTTCCACCGAGTTACTCAACTCAATCGAGTTCGACGAGATTTGCTACTTCCTACGCTCGGGCGAGGGCACGGAGAAGGACTGGGGCGACGTTCCCCCTGACATCCGCAACACCTTCGACAAACTAGGCATACCGGAGGCCGAGCAGAAGTGGCTCTCGGGAGTGACAGCACAGTACGAGTCGGAGGCCGTCTACCACAGCATCCGGGAGGATCTCGAGAAGCAGGGCGTTATCTTCCTCGACATGGATAGTGGTCTCCGAGAGCATGAGGACATCGTGAAGAAATACTTCTGCAGCGTCATCCCCTATCA
>JAYZLU010000097.1:0-8387 GCA_036153975.1 Thermoplasmatota archaeon
ATAGTAACGACGTATGGGGAATCCCATCGGCGCGGGGCTTATTCGGGGAACTTGTCCCTCAGGCGGCATGCAGGACGAGGTAGGCGGGGAGTCAGGTGTTCCGACACCACCCCACAAGATGCCTAGGCTAAGTGAATTCCCACGCAACCAAACCTTCTCAAATGTCAATGCCAGACTAAGTGCTCTAGACGAACTGGTGACCGAATGCGCCTACCATGCCAGCCTCACACGCAGGTACTGGGGCCCCGACGAGGTCGTAATGCTCGTCATCGCAATCTTCGGCTATTTACTAGGCGCATGGGATCTCGGAATAGGGGAGCTCTCTAGTGGGGGCGACTACAACAGATGGGGCATCTTCGGCCAAGACAGCGGCTTCCTGCACATGGAGGACCTCGCCCTCATCCTCTCCCTCATCTCAATTGTCTGCTGGATAGCAATGATCGTGATGTTGTGGTTGAGATACCCGATAATGAGGGAGAACATGGTTTACCTGCTTATTGGGGTGGTGTTCGTGCAAGTGGGCTATCTCAAGGCACACGCCGAGTCCCCTGTCTTCCCATATGGTGCCGGCGCAATACAGTGGGCATGGGTCGTCACCGTAAATCTCGTCTTGCTTTTCCTAGCAGTCTTCGTCGTCCACCGGGCTGTCTTAGAGACCCGTGACATACATGTCCAAGAGCGGCACTCGCACCCCGATCCAAGAGTCTTCGAAAGGGCTTGGTATGATCATAGCCTCAAGGCCTGGAGTGCTGGCTTGGTTGTTTGGATGGTTCTGTTGAACATCAGCTCTTGGTCCGGATCGCACGCAATCTCACCTAGCCCCGGTGATCTAGATCTCAGTTACCTCCTAGTGGGTACCTACGCCCTGACAGGCATACTTTCTATGGTCGTATTCCTGAACATCCTCTGGTTCCCCCAGTTCATGCTGGGCAGTGCTGAGGACAGGATCCAAACGTTCAGAGCTAGGGAGGTGGCTGGTGAGGACGTGTCACAAATAAGCGATGAGCAGGGCAAGTGCCCAGTTTGCAATCAGGAGACCGCTGCCAAACGGTCGGCCAAGAGAGGGATCCTAGTCCCATGCGCAAGCGAGGAATGCCTCGGCAAAGGTCAGCCAGGAGCTAACTGCGACAAATGCGAAACAAGAATTCCGACTAGGGTCGTCTGTCCGAACTGTGGTTCCAGCACACCCGTAGGGAGTCACTTTGGCAGGGTCGAGGCGTGGTGAGCAGTTCGACTCTGGACGCTTCTTCCGAGGGTATTCAAGGGAGGAGAGGTTCTGAGTGAGAGTGGGATGAGCGAACAGTCAGACATCTCCGATGTCGATGGGGCGCGAGACGCTTCCGAGTGGGACCAGCCTCATCCGCAGATGGACGACGCGATAGGGACGGTCGTTGTTGTCAGCGTTGCTCTGGTTCTGCTGCTCGCCTCAGCCATCGGAATCCTATACCTCTGGGCAGGTCACGATGGAGTGACGATAGGGGGACCTCCCGCAGCGTTACTAGCCTGGGAGAACGAGTACCGTGAGCTGACAGGGATGAACGACGTAGGTAGTCTCGATGGCAGTGGGGTGGTCATGTGCGTCGTCGACTCGGGAATAGACCTTGGTCACCCGGATCTAGATCACATCGTGCTGCTCGGCTGGAAGGACGCCATCAACCAAGTATCCGAACCATATGATGACGAAGGTCACGGTACGGCGATGGCAGGCATTATCGTGGCCGACGGGAGTTTCGAAGGTGGGGCGAAGGGGGTTGAGTTGCTCGTTGCGAAGGCCATTGACGAAGAGGGAGTTGGGAGCGATCAATACGTCTCTGACTCGATCGACTGGTGCGTCGAAGAGGGTGCTGATGTAATCTCACTCAGCCTTGGAGGGGACCAGGGAATCGGTTCTGGGTTCTTCACTACCGATTCCTTGGAGCAGTCCGTGGAGGACGCGCTCGACAGTGGCGTCTTCGTAATCGCAGCAGCCGGGAACGATGGTGAGGATGACGATGGCGACGTCGAGTCGCCCGGATCCGTGGAGGACGTCATCTGCGTTGGTGGGATTATCAGGAATGGTGGGATCTGGACGGGAAGTTCCAAGGGGGACAACAATGGCAGGCTCTGGCCGAATCCGATTCTACCTAGGGGCGATCCCGACATGAAGCCGGAGGTCGTTGCCCCGGGGCATGAGGTTCCCGTCCTAATGGCTACCGGAGTTGGCAACGAGGCTTGGTGGGGATGGTCCAGCGGAACGTCTGCTGCGACGGCGTGGATGAGCGGGGCCCTAGCCCTGTTGCTGGAGTACGATCCCGACCTGCAGAGAGAGAACTCCCAAGGCAGGACCGCAATTCAGAACGTCAAGGCGATGATAATGGAGAACTCACAAATGAAGGAGGGGCAATCAGAGCACGACGACCACTATGGCTATGGTCACTTGAGAGTCGACCTCATCATTGGCTCAATGGGAGAACAGGGGATGGATGTTAGTGACGACCAATCGCAGGCGAGAGAGGAGCGCACGAGTACCATATCGATTCAGTCTGAGTCGGTTCTCAATAGGGCGACGAGAATGCCTCCGGTGAGTTCGGCGAAGCCCAGGGCATGATTCTCGTTGACATCCTTGATCAACTCGATCCAACTGTTGAACGAACTGACCTTGGACTGTGCTGGGGTGGGCTCATCGTCCTCCTGAGGCGTGCCGACATCACCTGTGGGAACTTCTGGCTCCTGAACCAGGACTACGCCACCAGGTGCAATAATCTCGAAGGCGGAAGCAGCTGCGGCTGCCCGCTCTTCCTCCGGGAGATCGATTATCACGAGGTCGGATGGCATGGGCAGAATTGTCTGTTGAGGTGCTTCGGCCAGAGTCGCGCTTGCCGCCTTCCATGAGGCAGCCTCAGCACTTACCTCCGGCCACGGCAATGCGATGACCTGTGCCCACGAGGATGCATCGTACCGTCTGATCAAACGGTCGATGATAACGCCGAATCTCGTGCCCGGCTCAACAATCCTGAAGGTGTCTGGCTTGTGGCTAGTCACCAATCCTAATCCATCTAGAGGTCCGCACCACAAATCGAACATCCAAGCTGCCAAGTGCCCTATTCCACCTCCAACGAGGGTCACGTTCTTCGAAGGGAGCCTTGAGCACGCATCCCTAATTCTCGCTCTCATCGACCTTGGCAACGGCATGAGGTCCATGTGCAGCATCTGCTCCCCGATGCTTGCAGCTATCGCAGGCTCGTCCTGCCCCCTCTCGAAATCCTCCGACAGGAGTCTCTGTAGCATCTCACGCTCGGACATCTGAGGCAGTCCCATTCCTCCATTCTCCTCGTGCACGAACGCCTCTCATGCTCACCGCTCTTCAACCATCGCTTCTAGGATGGATTCAAGTCAGGCACGTATCCCGGCCGAGACGTGCAGGACGAGGATTCCGTAGTAGAGGCGATTGCGATGTGCCCCGAGTGCTCGAATCAGTCGGAACACGAGGTCATGAGGAGAAACCCAAAGGGAAGGGGGGAGGATGCCCTAGTCAGATGTCTGGACTGTGGACACGTCCACACCTTGCAGATGAGGGCCCCCCGTGCCGTCCACGTCAAGACCACGCTATCGGATGGAAATGAAAGCATGTTGGCGGCCATCGAAGTCGATGAGGACGAGGGGATCACTGTGGGGGACGTGTTCGAGCACGATGGGATGCATTGGTGCGTCACTAGGATAGATGACTCGCATTCGAGGCCAGTGACGAGCCTTGGGGCCGTTGGAATCAATGCCATGTGGGCGATAAGGAGGGACAAGGCCGTTGTTAAGATAACGATGAACAACGGGGAAACCAGCGAATCGGCCAGAATAGAGTGCAAACCAGACAGGGTCTTCTCGTGTGGCTCAATCATGTCTGTTGATGGGAAAAATTGGCGGATCAGGGGGCTGCACACTGGGAGGGGGCGAACTCTAACCGGGAGCAGGACGGCTGGCGAGGTACGCCGAATCTACTTGCAGCCTCCGGAGTAGTGGCTATCTTCGGTTTGTCCATGGCATCAGCAACGCCTTGGTGATGTGCATTGCAACCTCAGGATTCTCCCTAAGCCTGCGCATACTGTACTCGTACCACTTAGTTCCGTATGGAACGTAGATTCTTGTCCTGTGTCCCTGGCCGGAAAGCTTTCGCCTGACGTCGCCCCTGACCCCCAGAAGGAACTGGAACTCGTAGCCCGGCCCCTTGCCCCCACTGCGAACCACATCGCCGCTGTGCCTCGGATCGGCCTTGCTTGGCCCCATGCCCCTCGATTCAAGGGCTGCTAGGGAGTGCTCTATCACCGGCGTGTCATGGGATGCTATGGCGGTGTAAGCACCCGAATCCAGCATCAGGTCGATAGCATGATTGGTCGCATCGACGATCTCCCTGTAGCCGGTGTGGGCGATATCCGCCAGCTCCAAGTAGGCGCCCTTGCAGATTCTAAAGTCCGTGGCGGGGCCCGTGACTCTGGAAATGTCTGAGATGTCTGAGGGAGTCCTGAGAAGTCGCCCCTGCAGAACTACTCCGACGTTGGTCAGACCCTTGGAGTGCATGGCGAGAGCAACGTCAATGGTGGCTTGGGTGACTCTGCTGTCTTCCATGTCGAGACGGACGAAGATTTCGTGCTCGGATGCCTTGCGTATGATGCCCTCGATGTTGTCAAGCGCCACCCCGAGGTCAATCAGTAGGCCGAAAGCCGTGGGTTTGATTGAGATGTTGGCATCTATTTCGTGCTCGACAATTGCATCCAAGACGGCTTCGTACTCACGGATGAAGAATCTCGTCTCGTCGAGCGAACTAATCTCCTCTCCTAGGACATCGACAGTGAAGCATGCTCCCTGCGAGCCAATCCCCCTCATCACACCTATGGCTTGATCGAGGGTTTCACCAGCCATGTAACGGTTTGCAACCCAGCGGACGACGAATCTGGGTGTGAGTGGGAGAAGCCTGACGATTGAGCTGCCTACGAGTCCCATCCGAAGACTGACAGAGCGGGGGGAGACTTGACGATTGCGGGGTTCAGGGAATCTGCTTTCCTCGACGAATGGGGACATCGAGACCGAAGAGTAGGGACGCAAGTGCCTGCCTCTGCCAGCCCTTGAACGACTTACGATCCAGATGCGCGAACACGCTTCCGCCGGGGAATGCAATCCTTGTGGCCTCAATGGCAACGATGACAGCGTGTTTCCACGATCCTGTGGGCAGTTCTCCTTCAATTGTCGGCTCGTCAAAAGCGAGCGCGTAACTCGCTAGGAGATGGCTGACCCACACGTCCGTCTGGGAGATGACGGCCTTATGCCTAGGAGCATAGTGACCGCCTCCGAGCCCAATCATGACGTCTCCATGGCCTTGCCACGTTCCCATTTGATTACCTCCTGAAAGACCGAGGCATGCCGAAAGCGCGTCTGCCCAAACTCTCGCGGCTCGCTCGTCCTCCCACTGATCGGAGGTTGAGCCGATCTCGATGTAGAGCGTTGGCTTAGTGAGAGTAGGCCCATGGTGCGTGGTCTCCAAAGTGAGATCGTACTCGTCATCCAACCCCCTATCAACGGCTAAGGCGGACATGGTTCTGAATAGCGCACCGAATCTTGGGGACGGAGGCACGATTCGTCCCTTAACCCCCCCGGCTTGTCCCGGTTCTCCGTGTGGGACCTCGCCGGGGACGCCGATGGCGTGGAGGGTGAGGGCTGGGGTCTTGCTAGCCGAGACGTGCCTTGAGAGAATCAGTACCTCCTCCACATTGAAGCCAGTAGCCGATTCGTGGACGGCATCGATGTTATCAGCGTGAATGTGGAGCTCGTTGATGAGGAGAAGATCGACAGCTCGGTCATCATGCCTGTAAACGGTACCATGCGACAATTGCTCAGGTTCCCCCCAGCCCCCTAGTACCCTCACCGATGCGAAAAGGCTCATTGAAGCGACATCCTGCCGAGATGCCAACAACAACGTGACCATGGGCCGTGACGGCGATGCAACCTTCAATGTTCTCTGGCACACTTTCAAGACCTTCGCGACGGTCTCGTTGCATGGACCGGAGGGGGCTCGGCTTCCCACCTTGCAGAATCGACAGGGGGGGGCAGATGCACGTGGCCATCGGCACCCAAGGCGAGATGGTCAAGCTGGGGCCCACGGGAGAACCGACGGATTCCTTCACGAGACCATTTCCCGCCCCCATTCTCGATGGCGTAACCCTATCAGACAGGTGGGTCGGCTTCTGGGTCGAGAGGGAGTTCCGCGTGGCGAGAATGGCTGCACTGCCACTCCAAGGCGATTGGTTTGACGGTCCGGGTAGGGATGACCTCAGACTTTCTTCCCTCGCAGATAGTGACATTCAACCCGCAGGGGCGATCTGGCACAGGATTCTGGACGCCGAACCCATGGCCATTGGCAGCGTGGGAGGGAACATCGTCTTCTCGACCTTAGGGGGGGGGATCTACATGATCGACTCGGAGGCAAGGGAGATCTGGCGGGCTCAATATCCAGTGTGGTCCGAGATATCGGACATTGGGGTGCAAGACCTGCTGGTTTCCATCGTCGAGTCCCCAGAAGGAATAGTGGTTTGGTCCCAGGCGGGCGGGGTAGCCGTTCTGGATCCGAGTGACGGATCATTGCTGAGCTCGAGGGTGCTCGAGTTGGGTGACAAGCTCTCGAATGCAATCTATGCGGAGGGCGGGGGATGGCTGTTAATGTTGCACGGAGGCACAATCGGGCTCCTCGAGAATATTGGCGAAAGGCCGGAAGTGCTCGAAACGAGTGGTCCGGTTCTCGATGCCCAATACGATGGGAGAGAGTGGAGGTGGACTGGATGGAGGCATGACGGGAGGCTCTCGGAGGGTCGCGTCTTCACCGCGTACAGGGAGGGGATCGGGGTTGCTATCCTCGAAGGCAGGGTGATGACGAACGATGGCGAGTGGAGCGATTACTCTGCTTAGTCGGATTGTGTGTTGACGGTGTGGCCGCACTTCCCGCAAACCTTCCGATCACTGTGGATTCCTAGGAAAACACCTGGGCCGCAGGTGGGGCAAGTCTCGCCCTTACGGATCAGTTCTCCACCCTCCACCGCGTACTTCGAGTGCTTACCGTTGGGATTCGGTCCCTCCCCCATCACTCATCACCCCCTTCCTCATCGGAATCCGGGGGCTCTTCAGGAGCCTCGGCAGGGGGCTCGGGTGACTCTGCGGCAACCTTTGGCTCGGGGTTGGTGACAGACTTGTGGCGCTCAATCACATAACTCGGCTCTATGGAAGCGGATTCCTCAGAGCCATACACAAGGGCGATGCCGGAGGTACGAGCCATACCGAACCTAGTGTTGACGTTCTTGACGAAAACTAGGTTCTTCTTAGAACCGGGTTCGGCCTTGGTAGTCGCTTCCACAATCTGGGTGAGTGACGGAGTGGGGGAGTTGGGGTGATCCCAACGGAATTGCAGCTCGACACGATCGAGCATCGGGTTCTCTCTCCTTTCGAGGACTTCCATTCAACCACCTCATCGAATGTTGACCTTCAGCGCGTAGCTTCCGGGGTGAGTGATGTTCAGCCGCGTCGCGACCTCTGATCTCTTAGGGTGCATTATCACGACAAGGCCCTGCCAGTCCGTAGTCACTGGAGCGTTCGGGCAATGAGCACACTGGGGGGGTTCGAACTTCTTGTCAGGATCGGGTAGAATCCTGTTGCACTCGCCACAGGCGAAAGGCTGCCTCACCAATTCAATCGGCCTCCTCAATCCACTCGAAGGAGCCTAGGCCATCCATCTTGCAGTTCAGGCCAATCTTGCTGGAACGTGGGTCATTGTGATTGATTGACTTGGATACTATCCTAGAGCGAACGAACGAGCCCTCTTCTAGAGCCCTCCCACTTTGCGAACCCTCGATCCTCTTGATGCCGAGGTTGACCTGGATTGGTTCGTCTAAAATCTGGGACTTGTGGAGCAAAGCCTCCATAGGACCGATTCGCACGAAGGCGCCGTACTCAGAGACCTCGGAGACCGCACCGTCAACGACCTCGTTGCTTTCCATGGTGAAAACCAGGGCTTTGAAGCGGACGTTCTGGTAGATGGCGCCGTCGCCGTGGATGATCTTGCCTCTGCCAACGGCCTCGTGATCGAAGGTCAGCAGGGTGAAGTTCTCATTCTCGTCGAAGCGGCACTCGAAGGCGTCATGGGCAAGTTCATCGATGTGGTCCTCTAGCCTGCGGCCCCTCCTGATGTACTCTGCAGGGATGCGGATGGTGTCCTCTCTTGTCTCAAGGGTGTACATTCCAATTCCTTCCGTTGCGGGCCTTCCCGAAGCCGGACGGAGGTGGGAGTCGCCTCCCGTCCCTCATCGGCCATGCCTCTAGAGGAGAGGTCCGTGAGACCCGGCGACCGGCCCACCCTGTATAAGCACAACGGAGCG
>JAYZLU010000098.1:0-4165 GCA_036153975.1 Thermoplasmatota archaeon
GCACCCATCTCTCAACGATCTGCCCGGCAGGTACGACCTGATGATCAGAGCCATGAATACGGATGTCGAGATCTTCCGCAAGGAGAACATCCCCCTTGGGGTGGAGCAGACCAAGCTCGTCACCGAGGCTCAGGCAATCAACGGTGCGATGACCGTCGACTTCGACGGCGAGGAGCGCACTCTCCCACAGATGAGTGGCTACCTCGAGTCAAATGACAGGTCAGAACGGGAAGCGGCTTGGACTGCAGTGGTCGAGAGGAGGATGCTTGACAGTGAGAGGCTGTCAGAGATCTTCGATGAGTTGGTGGGCATCAGGCACCAGATTGCCCTCAATGCAGACTTCGACAGCTACACCCACTACATGTTCCGGGCTATGCACCGGTTCGACTACACGATCGAGGACTGTCTCGAGTTCCATGAGTCGATTGAGACTGTGTGCATGCCGCTTCTCCGAAGCATCAACGATGAGAGGCGAGCCTCTCTGAAAATCGAGAGGCTGGCCCCTTGGGATGTCAATGAGAAGACCGGGGTCGGTCCCGATATTCACGGCCGTCCCCCGCTACGGCCCTTCCAAACGGCCGACGAGATGGTGAAGAAACTCTCCGTCATGTTCCATGGCATGTCAGTGGACCTAGGGGGCAAGTTCGACAAGTTGGTCGAGATGGACACCCTGGACCTTGATACCAGGAAGGGCAAGGCCCCGGGAGGGTACCAGTACTACCTCGAGAAGAGCCGGGTCCCGTTCATCTTCATGAACGCGGCTGGCCTACAGGGTGACCTCGAGACGATGATTCATGAGGCTGGGCACGCATTCCACTCTCTATATTGCGGACACTTGGAACTCATCGACGAGAGGGGCTACCCAATCGAGTTCGCTGAGGTAGCATCCATGTCCATGGAATTGCTGACTCAGCCAGGATGGGACATGTTCTATCCTGGCGGAGAGGCAGACAGAGCTCGTAGAGCGCATCTCGAGGGAGTCGTGTTCCTCCTGCCTTGGATAGCCACTATTGACTCATTCCAGCACTGGGCCTACGCCAATCCCGGGCATTCGAGACAGGAGCGATCGGAGGCTTGGCTCTCAATCCGCGATAGGTTCGGATCTGACATGGACTGGGGAGGACTCTCGTCTTTCATGGAAATCTCGTGGCAGCAGCAGGGCCACCTCTACGGGGCCCCCCTATACTACATCGAATATGGCATAGCCCAATTGGGCGCCCTGCAGCTCTGGCAGACTCATAGAAGGGATTCCCAAGAAGCGTTGGATGACTATGCCGAAGCAATGACCCTAGGTAACACCAGATCCCTGCCAGACCTCTTCTCAGCAGCAGGCCTGAACCTCGGATTCGACGTGAATCACGTAGGCTCCCTGATAGGTGAGTTGAACGAGGCACTGTCCGGGATTGACGGTTGAACGGCAGTATTTTGCCGCAAGCATCCTAGCGTCGCCGAGGTGAGGAGGTGGAGAGCTTCGCTCAAGTCGGCTATTTGGGAAGGCTGAGGCTGTTCAGCCGCAATGCGAGGCTGTACCTGCTCCACGTCATCGGTATGGACCTCATCCACGGCGCGTGGGAGGTCCTGTTCAACCTCTACCTACTAGCAGTGGGATTCGATGTCAGGTTCGTCGGAATCAGGATTGCGGTGCTCGGGATCGCCGGAGCTCTGGCTTCGATTCCCGCGGGCCGTCTCGCAGACCGCATTGACCGCAAATGGGGATTCATCATCGGCGATGGCGGCGGAGCGGCCTGCGCCTTGGTCCTCATCATGTCAGAGACGGCGGAGATGATTCTGGCCTTCTCAGCCGTCTCGGCCTGCTTCAGCGCCCTCCACCGCGTGACCGAGTCGCCGTTCATGGCCGAGAACTCGGAGCCCGAGGAGAGGATACACCTGTTCAGTGTGGAGCAGGGGTTGGCAACTCTGGCCGCGATGGCCGGGGCCCTAATCGCGGGGTTCCTTCCAGGGCACCTGATGAGCACAGAGGGCATGACGCTGGTGGATGCATACAGGTGGGCCGTCCATATCGGAATCGCCTGGTGGTTCCTCTCGCTTATTCCTGCTGTCATGCTCAGGAGGCACGTCTCAGAGGAGGTGTCCAGAGCCAGAGCCGAGGTCGCGCATGAGGAGCGTGGAGGTTGGATGTCTGCGATACGGACCCCGAAGACGGTGTACCGTTTTGTCGTGATTGGCACCCTGCTCTCCCTCGGAGGGGGCTTCGTGCTTCGTCTGGCAAACGTCTTCTTCCATTACGACCTGCATGCACACGAGCACGAGATAGGCATGGTGTTCGCAGCGGGCTCGTTCTTCCTAGCCATCGGTGCCTTCGCCGTGCCTCTGGTCGTAGAGAGACTGGGGGAGGTGGCCACGATCGTGTGGACGAGGTTCGCGGCAGTCCCGTTCATCCTTCTGATTGGGTACGCGCCTGAGCTCGCCTCGCCAGAGACAGTGGTCTCGCTGGCTGGTCTGGCTTGGGTCCTGAGAACCACTCTGTTCAATATGTCGGGCCCGGCATTCGAGGCCTTCAGCATGGGTCAGCTGCACCCCACGGAGAGGGCGACCTACATCGGCATCTCGCACCTGTTCGGAAGCGCGATGGCTGCTGTCGGCGGCTATCTGGGGGCCGTCCTGATGAGCAATGGGGACTTTCGCACGCCATTTGTCGTGATGGCCGTGCTTTATGCTGTCTCGACTGCTTTGTTCATGCGCTGGTTCGAGGGCGCCCCCGGCCTTTCGGACCCGAGCAGCCTACAGGAGTCAGTCCTGTAGGCCCTCGGCTGTCACGGTGAAGACCGCCTCCCCCTCTGGCAGGTTAGGGCTGTCGATGAGGCGGGCTATCCTCCGGCCCCCCTTCGACTTCCTGAGGTACAAGCGGAATGTGCTGGCGTGTGCAACGATGTGGCCGCCTATCGCCCTAGTCGGGTCTCCCCACATGGCATCGGGCTTCGACATTACCTGATTGGTAACCAGAATCAAAGCGTTCTGGACGTCTGCAAGCTGCTTGAGCTCCTTCATGTGGCGGTTGAGCTTCTGCTGCCTCGGAGCGAGCATGCCGCGACCGATGTACTCGGCGCGGAAGTGGCTAGTCAGCGAGTCGACGATGATCAGCTTGACATCTAGATTCTTCGACATCCGCTTGATCTCGTCGACGAGCAGTATCTGGTGCGCTGAGTTGTATGCGCGTGCGACGTGGATCCTGTCCAGAGCGTCCTGCGGTTCTATCCCGACCGCTTCGGCCATCTGCGATATCCGCTCGGGCCTGAAGGTGTCCTCGGTGTCAATGTAGAACACCTCGCCATCGAAGCCCCCCTGGTCAAAGGGCAGAATCGTGTTGACAGCGAGCTGGTGGCCGATCTGTGTCTTGCCGCTTCCGAACTCACCGAATACCTCGACGATGGCCTGGGTCTCGAAGCCACCGCCCAGCAGCTCGTCCAATGAGGAGGCTCCGGAAGTCAGCTTCTGCACCCTGCGGCGACGTTCCAACAGTGCGACACCACTGACGAAGCCGCCTATGTTCGCCAGCTTCTTCGCTCCTTGGATGATCTTCGCAGACACAGCCTCTCCCAACTCTGCCTGCTCCGCCAGCTCTGGTGGGCTCATCACGGCAATGGCCAGCAGATCCTCGAAGCCGGCCTCGCGTAGCTTCTCAGCGGTTGCTGGACCAACTCCGGGCAGATCCTCGACGGTCGGCTCCGGCTCGTCCACGTCTATCACAATCTCTTCCTCATCGATATTCTCACTCGCTGTTTCCTCTGTCATCCATCTCACCCAACTGGCTACCGTTCTATTTCGGTGGTATATGAACAAGAGAAGGACCCCCGGGAATGGTTTGAAAGTATAATGGCGTGAAATAGAGGTGCAGTACCTTGATTTTTCACTTTCATTTCAAATTCTTGGTAGCGGATGGTGGATTTGAACCACCGGTCTCCGGGTTATGAGCCCGACGAGATAACCTGACTACTCCAACCCGCTACGAGGCCGCTGAAGACAGGTCTATTTTACACATACGGAAACGCACTCAAGTACTGACGTGGGTATGCGAACAGTCTTCAGATGTCCCATGCCCGGCTGTCGATGGAGAGGGCATGGGGCAGTCACTGCTGATTCGCGACGCCGAGATGGTGTTCGACGGTAAGGTGGCCCTTGGAGACCTTCGCTCTACCGCAGGCGT
>JAYZLU010000099.1:0-13193 GCA_036153975.1 Thermoplasmatota archaeon
CTTCAACATATCACAGGGCTATTCGCCCGGGCGGACCGGTGGTGGGAGGTTCGGCAGACCGGATGGGGGCGGTGGTGGTGGGGGCATGTCTGGGGCAGGGGATGAGGGAGGCATGGGCGAGTCTGGAGGGGGCATAGGGAGAGCCGGCTCCGGCAACTCTGGTTCGGGCGTCCCTCCGGGTCGGCGTGGTACGTCTAGGGACACCCTGACCTTGACGACCCTAGTGGAATCGATCCTTACGTAGGAGATCCCCTGCGGTATGCTCGGATCAGGCTCCTCGGGCTCCGTGAGCACGGTGAGGCCGTGATTTGGGTTCTCCAGTATCCCAGAGATGTCCTCGCCGTCCTCGACCTCGGTCCACTTGCTCACCTCCGAAGCGACACGGCGGGCGAGCTCGATCCTACGCTCACGGTGGATCCTATCACGGATCTCGCCCCTCTTTACCCGCCTATGCGCCAGGTAGTTCTCGACTTCGGATTCCATCTGGGACTCTGGGTCCGAAGTGGCGATGTACACCTTGGCCAACCCGGACACGCTGTCACCTATCTGGGGCCCGCTATCTTCGAGCTCGATGGCCGCTGCCGGCGTGGGCATGGGAATCGGTGGGGGCAGGTGAGGTGCCTGCACTGGTTCAGTCTCCTGCCGGCCCCTGCTTCTTCTGAGCTTCCCCTCTCTGCGCTGGCCCGGCCCCTCCTCCGCAAGAACAGGTGGTGGAAGCTCGATGGCTCCGACCATGTCGACCTGGGGCGCCTTTCCAGCACTGACGGCATCGGGCAACGGGACAGACTGTCTGCTTGTGAATAGCAACAAGGAGACTAGGAGGAGCAGAACGACGGCGCCTGCGATTTGCACCAGCAGACCCTCGCTAGCGATGAAAACGTAGTAGATCGGGATAGCGGCGATGATCAAGGCGATCAGGAGGGGACGGGAGGTCGGGGCCATGCTACCATCACGTCACGAAAGAGCGCGTCTATTCACTTTGACGGGGATTTGAGGAGTTCAGACAGCCCCTTCAGGGCCCGTCCGCGATGAGAGAGGGCGGATTTCTCTAATGCTGACATCTGGCCGCACGTGCGGCCATCCCCCTCCTCGGGGATGAAGATCGGGTCGTACCCGAAGCCTTGCTCGCCCATTCCCTCATCAGCGATTCGGCCGCGGCACACGCCGGTGGCCCGCAACGTCCTGCTACCGACATCGATAATGGCGACGGCGCGATATTCGGCTCCGCGATTATAGCTCCCATCGAGCAGACTCAACACCCCATCCAGGCCGATCGAGTTCTCGATGTATGAGGAATACGCGCCCGGAAAGCCATCGAGCGCGTCGATGAACAGACCCGAGTCCTCGACTAGGATGGCTGAGCCATCGAGCGGGGTGCCTTCGACCATCGAGCGGGCCTGCTCGATCTTGGCCATAGCGACAGCCTCCAGACCGTCGGCCTGGGGTTCTACGAACTTAGGAGGCTCTCCGTTCACGACGAGGGAGGATACCCTGTGGCCGAGGGGCTCGAGCAAAGCTGCCGCTTCGGTGACCTTGTGCTCGTTGCCGGTCGCGAATAGGATTCTCATCCAACCACCTACCCGTGGTACCTCACTCTGCCAGTGATCTTCTGGAAGCGCCCGATCACCTGATTGGCGGGCTCTACGTCGGGTGGTGCATTGTCGCCCTCTAGGTAACCACGCACGACGGCATCAACGGCGCCCCCCACGACCGAGTGGCTGGCAGTCAGGCACTCGTTGAGGACCTGGATATCCAACCCGAGGTGCTCGAGCTCGGGCGATTGCCGCGCTAGGCCGAAGTCGATGAGGTGCAACTGCCCGTCCTCGGAGACCATCACGTTGTGCGTAGTCAGGTCCCCGTGTGAGACCCCGGCCTCATGCAGGCTCCTGATTATGGAGCCTAGACGCTCGAGGCTTTCGACATCGGACGTTCCGTCCTTCAGGGAATCGTACAGGGGCCGTCCTTCGATCCTAGACATCAGAATCCACGCTGCCTCCTGATCTACGTCCATCAACGACGGGGCTGGGAAGCCAAGCCCTTGCAGCCTACCGAGAATTCGGACCTCGGCTGTGAGTCTCTGGCGCGTTAGCCTTCTATCGAGGTCAGGATGCCTGTAACCCCGGGCTCGTCTGGTCTTCAGCACTGCCGGCTTGCCCAACCACGAGCCCGCTGTGACCGTTGCCTCGGCTCCCTCGTGCAAAACCCCCTGGGGGATCCACATGGGAATCGCCTCGACCGCCATGCAACCCCGAGGCTAGGTGACTTGAAAGCGGTTGCACATATGATTGTCCGGTCGGCATGTTCATCGACACGTCCGCAGGCTACTAGACACATACTCCACGATGAGCAATAACGTGGACGATCTTCGCTCGACGCCATCGAACAATGATTGGATATAGTAGAGAGCTCACGTGGCGTTGATTCTGAAAGGATAAGGTATGTCCATGACCGTGACAGATACCGTGCTCTCGCCGATCAACATCAAGCAGTGGGTCGAGGAGCACGCTGATGAGTTCAAGCCACCGGTGAGCAACAAGTACCTCTACCTTGGCAAGGACTTCTTCGTCATGGTCATTGGCGGGCCCAACGCCCGCAACGACTTCCACAAGAGCGACTCCGAGGAGTACTTCTACCAGTTCAAGGGTGACATCTGCGTCCAGACGATCGAAGATGAGGAGATCGTCAACCATGTCATCCGGGAGGGAGAGAGTTTCTTCATTCCGCCCAACGTGCCACATGCGCCCCAGCGCCCACCTGACACCATCGGTATCGTAGTGGAGCGGAATCGTCATGCCGGCGAAACCGAGCACCAACAGTTCTACTGCCCCAACTGCCATCAGTTGGCCTGGGACGAGGAGTTTGACTGCAATGACATCGTCGACCACTTCAGCGCGTCCATGGAGGCATTCTGGGCCGATGAGGAACGGGCCACCTGTCCCAACTGCAATACCCGCATCATGAAGCCAGCACCTGTTGCCAGGATTGAGACGGAACCCGAAGTCCGGATCATTCGCCAGAGAGGGCAATCCGGAAGTGACTGAGCATGCTCAAGATCGACATGCACACTCACATCATTCCTCGCGACTGGCCCGACCTGCATGAACGATATGGATACGGAGAGTGGATCCAGTTGCGGCACCATGAGCCGGGCAAGGCCGAGATGCATTCAGGCGGCACGGTTTTTCGTATCATCGAGGAAAACTGCTGGGATTCCCAGGCCCGCCTACAGGACATGGAGAAGACGGGGGTCGACGTGCAGGTCATCTGTACTATTCCCGTGCTCTTCTCCTACTGGGCAGAGCCCAAGGACACGCTCGACTTCTCGCGGATCCTCAACGATGACATCGCCCGGACCGTGAACAAACATCCAAACCGCTTCATCGGCCTTGGTACAGTTCCCATGCAAGATACGGACATGGCCATCGGGGAACTTGAACGCTGCGTGAAGGACCTGGGCTTTCCCGGCATCCAGATCGGATCCAACATCAACGAACGCAACCTTGACGACGAAGCCTTCTACCCGATCTTCGAGGCTGCGCAGGACCTCGATGCCTGCGTCTTCGTCCATCCCTGGAAGATGCTCGGACAGAACCGGACGAGGGATCACTGGCTGACCTGGTTGGTGGGCATGCCTGCCGAAACGGCCCTTGCCATCTGCTCGATGGCCATGGGTGGCGTGCTCGAGCGACTCCCGAATCTACGCGTAAGCTTCGCCCATGGCGGGGGCAGCTTCCCCCTGACCGTCGACCGGATTGTTCACGGCTTCCTGGCCCGCCCCGACCTGTGCCAGACCATGACGAAGACGCCTCCAAGCGAGATGCTCAAGCGCATCTATGTTGATTCAGCTCTCCATGGCGAGGAGGCGCTTCGATATGTTATCAGCCGCTTCGGTTCCGATCGCGTCTACTTGGGTTCCGACTACCCCTTCCCGCTGGGGGAAGCCCCCTCGGGCTCCATCATCGAGGGCATGGACGATCTCGACCAAGCCACGCAGCAGAGGCTTCTCTCTGGAACTGCCCTTGAGTTCTTGGGAATGTCCGAAGCCGCCCTGGGGGGCTTTTCGCCCAAGCAGGCAACCAAAGCATGACGTTGCAGGCTAGCAGGGGATCAGCCTTCCTTCCTGGAGGCGGACTGATGCGCCCAAACGAACAGCAAGGGCAGCAGCATCACGACTGACGCCTGCAGGAGCAGGGACGAGTACGGCTCTATGGCCTCGCCGAGGGAGTGGACGATTACCTCCACGGTGCCATCCTCGTTGTGTGCCACCCAAGCCACGCCATCGACCAGCACCTGGGGCTGTGTCTGATCGACGTCCTCGTCGTGAGTCAGTTGGATCAAAGCCCCCTCGACCAAGTCTGAGACGTAAACGTCGTTGTTCCTCGCGAACTCGTCAGGGGATGCCGAAGGGTCGTCCCTCGTGACCTGTAGGAATGCCACGCGGCCATTTGAGATGCTGGGAGAGGATGAGTCCCACCGGGGGTTCGACAGCAGGGTCTGGTTGATGGAGAGCGTGTCGATCAGCACGGTCCTGTTCACCGGACCCACGTCGACCACAGCAACTACCCAGTGGGAATCCATTGCCAAGTCGATCACTGTGGAGTTGTTGTGGTCAATAACCAGGCCCGAGTCCGCCAGCGACTGCTCGATTCTCTCCTCCGCCCTCGAATCGAGGGGGATGCTGATGGTCAGCTGCGAGTCGATGGAGGTGATGTTGACCACCGGGCCCGCTCCAGTTGGCTCGGACCACGCGATGAGTGAGCCGGAGGAGGCGATGACCGTGGAGTTGATCCTGCCCATGGGCATCTCGATCTCCTGTGGCGAGTTGTCTATCAGACGCAGACCGTCTTCAGTGAGGAAGACGATTAGCGTCTCACCGCTCTGGCCAGTTCCCAGAGCGAGGTCGATGATAGGCAAGTCGGAATCCTCGCTGAAGGCGGGGTAAAGCACACCCACACCATCGTCGTGTTCGAAGTAGTCAAGCCTATGCTCCCCATAAACGACGAAACTCGGCCCAGAGGCGATGACTTGGGGTGTCTGAGCCCAATACTCTCCCCCGACCGACCGGTTGCTCTGCGAAGTGATGTTCCATATTGTGATGGACACGCTCCCATCGGCAGCCTCTTCGACGCCGACGAGCCACTCCCCTGAGCCTGAAGCGGAGGTCGGTGACTCGGCCTCGTCGATCGTAAAGTTCTGGTGGGTGGCATCCCAGAGGAGGACGGAGCCGGTTAGCACGATCAGTGCTGTGATGAAGGCCCCGGTCTGCTCCCTGCCAGGCTCCCTGAACGGGTCGAGCAGGGAGGATGCGGAGCGCAGGGTCCGGCTAATCGAAGTCCCAGGGTCATCGAGGATCCTCGCGAGTCGTCGGGTGAATAGCCTCTCGTCTGCGATGCGCCAGATCGGCTCATGGGTCCTCGCAGTCATGTTGACTGCCATGATGCCGATCGCCATGCCGCCGATGATGTCCACGATCCAGTGGATTCCAAGGTAGAGGATCGAGAACGCCGTGAGTATGATGAAGAGAACTAGGAACATACGATATCTGCTCCACCTCCCGTCCTCGTCCCATCGATGCATGGACAGCCAAATCGCGAAGGGCAGGCCGATGTGGAGGCTCGGCATCCCGTTGGTGAAGGGGTCAATGCGGTTGAACCAGTTGTGGATCTCGGGCGTCAGGTCGTAGGCGATGGTTTCCATCGCTGGGATGTAGTCGCCGGCGACCCTGACGTTGAAGAACAGGAAGAAGGGAATCGCGAGGAGGTAGACCCAGAACATCGAGAGCGATACGCGATCGGCCATGTGCCTGTCATCGAAGTAGATTGGGTAGAGGAAGGAGGCGAAGGTCGCTGTCATGAACCCCATCACGTAGAAGTGCGTCAGCGCGACGTCGAGGAAGTCGTTTCTCAGGCCCTCCTGGACCCACAGTACGATGTCCCCCTCTATCGCATAGGCCAGTGCGGTCATGTCAAGTTGCGTGTTGGCCATGATCACGCGATCCAAGCCATCGAGCACGTCCTTCCAAAGATAGACTGAGAAGACCACTAGCATGTGCGCCCAGTATCGTCTGAACATGTCAATGAAGCCGTCCAAACTGACTTTGGCATAGGGCGGCTTGAAAATCGGGATCATCGCGATGCTGATCAGAATCGCGCCCGTCACCCAAGTGATGTAGATCCCGGTATCTGCTGCCATTCTAGACATCTCGGGATGCGGCTATGACATCAAATCGACCCATGTCGGCTACGCGGTCATGTGATTCTTAGTGATGGACCCGAGCCTCCCTCTAGCTCCTCGGTGATACGGGCCACGATGGAATCGAAGGCCTGGGCCGTCTCCCCGTCGGGCTCAGAGACGATTCTGTGAACACCATCGTCGCCACCCCTGACTATACCAGGGTCGAAGGGAAGGGAGCCTAGGAAGGGGACATCGAGATCGTTCGCGGATGCTTCTCCCCCGCCCGACTTGAAGACGTCGAGGGTTAGGGCCCAGTTGCCCTCGCCATCCGTCTCGCACTCGAGCGGAATACCGCTCGGCCCCATAACCGAGACGCGGGTGTTGGCCTCCGCGGTCCCTCGGATGGTGTAGCCGCTCATGTTCTCGATCACACCGAGGACGGGGACCGAGATGGTCTTGGCGAAGTTGATCGACTTGCGGCTGTCGAGCAGCGCGATCTCCTGTGGAGTCGTTACGATGACGACGCCGTCGATCCCAGGCAGGCTCTGGCTGACGGTCAGCGGCTCGTCGCTGGTGCCTGGTGGAAAGTCGATGATTAGGGCGTCTAGCTCCCCCCAAGCCACGTCGCCGATGAACTGCTGGATGGCCCCGAGCTTGATCGGTCCGCGCCAGATCACCGGCTTGTCAGGGTCCTCGATTAGGAAGGCCATCGAGATTACCTCAAGGCCGTGCGGGCCGATGGCAGGGAAGATCTGGCCGTCCTCGACGTTGAGATCGGCATTCTCGAGGCCGAGCATCTTGGGGACGTTCGGACCGGTGATGTCGATGTCCATCAGACCCACCTTCTTGCCCTGACGGGCGAGCGACAGCGCGAGCCCGGTGGCGACGGTGGACTTGCCAACCCCGCCCTTGCCTGAGAGCACCATCACCTTGTGCTTTATTCCCTCGTCCATCTTGGTGATGCGCATCTTTCGCTGCATCTGCTGGTACGCCTGCTCCATCTGAGAGTGTTGCTCGTGCGAGGCATCTGCCTCTGGTGGCTGCTGGCTGCCGCCCGCAGGATGGTGGGATACAGGTGAATCTGCCATCGTTCGGAGGGCATCGTCGGACGTACTTCAAACCTGTTCTGCTGCCCCGACGGCACTCACTGTGGAATCTACCTTGGTGTGGTTCATTACGCACGGCACTTTCCTCTCAACGTGCGACTGCTGTTTGTGTGCGTAGGCAACACCTGCCGAAGCCAGATGGCCGAGGCGCTCGCCAGGGACCTTGGTCACGAGGCAGTGTCCGCTGGAACTAATGCCAGTGGCAATGTCAATGTCGCTGAGTATGCCATGGAGGTGCTGAGAGAGCTTGATGTCGATGTCTCGGGACAAAATCCGAAGTCCGTCGACTCGATTGACACCACGGGATTCGACAGGATCATCAGCATGGGATGCGGGGTTGAGTGCCCGGCCCTACCGATAGATGTGGACTGGGGACTGGATGACCCAGTCGGTGAGGGGATTGAAGTCTACAGGGAGACCCGTGATAGGATACTCGAGCATCTCACAGGGCTATCCTGAGGTCCGACGCTTAGAAAAGCCGCTCTGGTTTCCAGCGGGCTACGCGAGTGTAGTGTAGCGGTTATCACCCCACGTTGCCAACGTGGGAACCCGGGTTCAAATCCCGGCACTCGCACCACTGCGCGACGCTCATTCTAGTTTCGAGTTGCGCATGGCGTAGGCGAAGGCACCGACGCCGAGCACTAGCATGAGGCCCAGAGACGCGATGATCAAATCGGTCGAGTGCTCGGTGACCCAGTTGCTGCCGTCGCCGCCAGAGGAGGCCTTCTCGAGAGTAATCATGTGGTTCCGCTCGCCGGATGGGGTCATGGAAAGGTAACCATCGGTGGCTCGAATCAGAATCGGCATCTCCCCCTCGCCCAGGGTTGACCTAGCGCTGAACTCGAGAGTGTAGATACCATCGCCAGCAACGCGGTCCGGTCCGGTCCCGTCATCGGACAGCAGCATCCATGACTCGGACTGGCCTATGGGGGCCAGCCTGCCGATCTTCGCCTGTGCTGAGGAGACACCGTCGTAATCCTGGATGGTGACCTCGAAGGTGTGGTCGATCGAGGCGCCCGACAGTGGTACTTTGACGGTTTCAACCGCAATCTGGTTACGCACAAGGGTGAGGTTCGAAATGCGAGGCGAGTCGTTCTCTATCTCGAGTCGCTTGGCTGCCTGTCCATAGGAGCCCGGGCCCGTCTGGACGCTGATCGTTGAGACTGATGCGCCCTCCCTGTCGGTGATGAGTATGGGGATGTTCTGCTTGCCCGGGGCCATGCTATGCGGAACGGTGAAGGCCCCGAGCCACGACTCGCCAATGTTCGTCAGTGGAGTCACTTCCCCTCCAACGCTCATCAGGTCTACGGCGGCCGACTCGACTCCGTGACCGTCCTCCGCTGTGACGGAGACCTCGACCTGCTCACCACGTAGGGTGGTCTCGGGTGAGAATTCGATGGACGTCATCCGCGGAGGAGCGTTGGTGACCAGAAGGCTGGTATCGATGTTGACCGTGACCCAGGCGTCCTGCATCGTCACCGTCACTGGGATCTCGCCGAACTGCAGGCCATCGTGGGTAATGCGAGCAGTCCAGACGCTGTCGTGGATGACTTGGTCACCTAGGAGGCCCGAGTCAGAGAGCTCGATAGTTCCCAGGCCGATTCCCGAGAGGTCGACGTTCACAGCGATGATGTCCGTATCGACATCGTCGACGATGACCTCGAGGTGAGCCACGCCCCCCTCGGTCGTCAGGATGCCCCCACTGAACCTGACCGAGGACTGGGGGTCGGAGGCGAAGGCCGGGGCGGTGTTCTCATCGAGGGTGATGATAGCGGGGTAGAGGACTCGGTCGATGGTCTGATGCTCGATGAAGGAGATGCCGTCGTCTGAGTCAGAATCACCCAGTTCGACTTCCACCCAGCGGTTCACCTCGCTGAGGAGGCCAGCGAGCGCGCCCTCGTTGATTACGCTTCCAGAGGCCAGACTGATATCGCCGAAAACGCCGTGCCAATCGGCGACGGTGACGTTGTGGCCATCGACCTCCTGTTCGCTGTAACCGGTGACAGTGACGTCCAGCGCCATCGCTCTGTTGCCCACCAGCGAGAAGCTGTCTCCGACCAAGAGGATCATGGGGCAGATTCCGGTCTCCCGGGAAATGTGATTCGAAAAGATGGAGGAGGACTCGGGAGCCTCGGCCTGGCGGATGATGGGGGAATTCTCAGGGAACTCGTCCTCGACCGAACCGTTGTCCTCGATGTAGGTGTAGCGTATGGTACGATTCTCCCAGTCCTCCTGGGGGACGGTGTATTCGTAAGTCAGGTTGTGCTCAGCTTCGAACTCCTGCTCTATTGGCCCGAAGGGCGTGGCCGAGACGTTGAACCAGAACTCATTCTGGATCTTGTCCGCCTCGAACAGGTTCCCACTGGAGTTCTCGTAGACGCTCGATTCGACGATTCTCCTCACTAGGCCGAAGCTGCCCTCGGCGTCACCATCGTAGGTGCCGTCGACGATGACGGTGTTCGCTACAGTCTCGCCGCCTTCGGATTGGAAATGAAAAATCGGGATGGTTCCGTTGACTTCGATGTACGGATACTCCTCCGAGGCAACGAAGTCGAATTCACCACTGCCATGGAGGCGCGTGTACTGATCGGTTCGGATGCCTTCCTCCCACTTCTCTCGGATGATGAGCTCATCGAGCTCGAAGGAGAAGCTCTCGGATCCCCATCCATACAGCCTCACCGAGGCGTTGGCCTCGATCTGGGTGTCCTGGAGTCGTCGGAAGCCGTCGTCGTCCCACATCTCGAAGTAGAACAGCGAGATCTCACCGTAGGCACCAGTGGTGCTGTTGTTGTCGCCCCCGTTGAAGGAGAGCCAACCGGTGCCCTCGAAGCGCATGCGCTCGGTGACCTCTCCCTCGGAGAAGGAGCGTAGGACGTAAGCGTCCCTGATTTGGGCGTCGATGGAGAAGTCCTCCCCATCTTCGCCACCTCGGAGGGACAAGGTACCATTCCCGGACATCTCGAAGTCCTGTTGTACCATCTCAACGCCATCGTAGGTCTCGTTGAGCCAAATCCTGTCTAGGTTAAGGCTCACCACGGCACCCTCCGAATCGTTGGTCAAATCGAGGAAGAGGGTGCCATTGCCGAGCTCGTTCGACTCGAGGATGGTGCCGGTCCTCCTCTGCCAGCCTCTGCCCTCGAACGAAATGCCTTGGCCTTCGGCTTCCTCCGTCCCCGTCAGCGACCATTCGGTCTCTCGGGTCACCTCGTGGTCTGCAATCGGCTGGTTCCAATTGGTGACCTTGAGCGTCCTGCTGCAAGCCGCTTCGACGGTTTCGACCACGATGGTCACGACATCGTCGAAGGCTGGGGTGGTGGAGAGCAATACGTCGATCTCTCCACCAGCGCTAATCATTGAGACGTTGATGCTGTCGATGATGTCGACGCCTTCACGAAGATGCTGCACGCTGAGGTTGATTGCTCCGGGCGAAGAGCCGTTGGTGAAAGGGGGATTGAAGGTGACGCGGTACCGGTGTAGGATGTCTATCGTGTAGTTCCCATCGTCGCCCCACTGCCAGTCCTCGTCCCAGTCGACGAGGACCTGACAGGTCGTTGTCTGCTCCTCCTGAGCGCCTACCATGAAAGCGGAGAAGCTCAGCAGGAGCATGGACAGCACTGCCAGAGCCGCATAGCATCGTGACACACCACTCTCCCTAGATTATGGCATTTCAACCAATGCCCGCCATGACAGTCGCTGCGATATCAGAAGAGGGGTTCCTCGTAGTCGTCGTCGACGCCCGAACGTTCCCTCCAGAGATTCGCGGGCATGCCATCGTATATGTCGGCGTAGGGATCCTCGTCCGCGGATTTGTTCTTCTGGGCCTCCGCTGCGGCCTTGGCGAAGTTCTCGGCGTTGGGCTTGAACTTCCAGTAGTGGATTCGCCACTCCCTGCCATCCCACAAGGTGGTCTCCTCGGACTCGGTGGTCAGGAGGTCGTAGTCCTGTAGCTGGTAGAACAGGTTCCTGTCAGTCGGCTCAAGGGCATTGTCGATTATGCGGTTCGAGAAGCCGAAGAAGCCGAGTGCGTGTTCGGCAATCGACTCTGCAACGGTGGTCTCCATGTCTATGTCGACCTTGCTCTTAATCGCCTGAGTAAGTTGCGCCAGCGTCAGTCCCATGTCTTCCGCCTATGCACAAGTTGGAGGTCGACGTTATTTCAAACATCGTGCCAGATGGGCCGATTTCGCCGTCCGGAGCCCCCGAAGCGGTTAATCTGAGCACCCGTGTCGCTGGCCTGTGAGCGATTCAGACGCACCGAGGTTCCTAGGTCTCGAGGAGTCCGAGTCTGGGCCGTGGGACATCGCGGTCCTCCAAGTCCCGCTCGAGATGACCGTCAGCTATGGCGAGGGCACGGCCAGCGGGCCCTCCGCATGCATCAGGGCGAGTTCGCAAGTCGAGCTGCACGATCCCATATTGCCAGCCGAACTTCCGTGCGGTGCCTCAATCCACACCGCAGAGCCTTGGTCCTCCGAGGCCCCGAGCCTGCGCGAGCAACTCGACTCGATAGCCGATTACCTCGATCCTTGGATGCGAGGGCATCACTTCCCGCTGGTCTTGGGGGGCGAGCACGGAATCCTACTGCCGATCATGGAGGCGATAGAGGGTCACCCAGGGGTTACGAGCCTGTCTGAACTGACGATAGTGCAGGTCGACGCACATGCGGATTTGCGTGACGAGCTCAACGGAGAGCGGTTCTCTCACGGCACGGTGATCAGGAGGGCCCTAGATGCCGGGGTGGGTGGCGTAATCCAGGTCGGCGTCAGAGCCTACAGCAAGGAGGAAGCCGAGCTCATCGAGCAAGACGAGCGCGTCGAGACGTGGCTGGCCCGCGACCTCTTCGGGGTCGCCAGCGGACAGTCGAAGTGGACGAGGCTGCTGGAGAGGATCGCTCGGATCGAGGGTTCCGTCTGGCTGACCTTCGACGTCGATGGGCTCGAAGGCGCGCTGGTGCCGTCGACAGGGACGCCGACCCCAGGAGGACTGTCCCACTGGGGGGCGGTCGAGCTCATCGAAGCGCTCTTCTCCGCCCCGGGATGCAGGGTCATAGGGGCGGACGTGAACGAGATTGTCCCGGATGCAGAGGGTACGCTGACGGAGTTCAGCGCAGCGCTCACCGCCACCAAGATCGTGGCTTGCCATATCCTCGCACAGTACCCGCAGAAGGGTTGAATCGCCCCCGCTGGCTCCCGTTTCCATGCAGCGTGCCGCGGCGCTAGTGCTGTTTGCCATGGTCGTCGTCGGTGGTGCTGCCCCCGTCGCTAGTGCTCAGCAACCAGGCATTATCCAAGATCACTGGTACCACAGCTATGCCACGCTGACCGTGGATCTGCAGGCCTGGGAGGACGACTACCCAGAGGTGGTCAGGCTGGTCAGCGCTGGTACCACGCTGCACGGCAGGCAGCAGTGGGTGCTGCAGATATCGGACTGGTCGGTCGGGAACAAGAGCGATGGTTCGCCCAAAGAGAAGGTGTACATCGATGGCGGGCACCATGGCAACGAGCACCTCGGGACAGAGCTCGCATTCCTGACCGCTGAGTTCTACATCGAGGGGTGGGGTGATGGCGATGCCGAGGCCATCGAGGTGCTGCAGAGCACCGAGATTCACATCATGGTGCTGCTTAACGCCGACGGCAATGACGCCGACACCCGGTGGAACATGAACCAAGTCGACTTGAATCGGAACTACGACCACCACTGGACAACCGACGAGACTGCTAGTGGGGATGGGCCGTTCAGCGAGCCCGAGACCAGCAACAACGCCGACTACATGCACGAGTGGGTGACCGAGGCCGACCTCTACGTCACCATGCACACGGGCACGTGGATTCTGGCCTACCCGTGGGGCTTCACCCCCAGCATGCCCTCGGACTGGGAGCTCTTCGAGTTCATCCGTGACGACATCCACGAGAAGAT